>NZ_JBEXZS010000239.1:0-24295 GCF_040593685.1 Methylobacterium sp. EM32
AACCGGAACTCGGACCAGGCTGACCCGCCGCCCCACCTCGACACGCGCGCTCCTGCGCCAGCCGTGAAATCAAGCCCCAACCCGACAGGCTGCTAGCCGATTTCCGGGTGAGCCGGCAGGCCCGGTCATGCTAGGCCCGGGGCATGACGATCCGCTCCGCCACCCTGATCGGCTCCGGCGCCATCCTGCTCTGGTCGCTGCTCGCCCTGTTCACCGCCGCCTCCGGCGCTGTGCCGCCGTTCCAGCTCGCCGCCATGACGTTCCTGGTCGGCGGGCTCCTCGGCTGCGCCAGCTGGATCGTGCGTCCCTCGGGGCTGTCGGCCCTGCGCCAGCCCCTCTCGGTCTGGGCGCTCGGGATCGTCGGGCTGTTCGGCTACCACGCGCTCTACTTCGCGGCCCTGCGCCTCGCGCCGCCGGCCGAGGCCGGGCTCATCAGCTATCTCTGGCCGCTCCTGATCGTGCTGTTCTCCGCCCTCCTGCCAGGGGAGGGGGGCCTGCGCGCGGCGCATCTCGCCGGGGCGCTGCTCGGTCTCGCCGGCGTCGTCACGCTCTTCCTCGGCCGCGGCTCGCTCAGCTTCGAGGCGGCTGCGCTCCCGGGCTACGCCGCGGCGCTCGCCTGCGCCTTCCTGTGGTCGGGCTACTCGGTGCTGTCGCGCCGGGTCGGCGCCGTACCGACCGACGCGGTGGCGGGCTTCTGCCTCGCGACGGCGGCTTTAAGCCTTGTTTGCCACCTCGCCTTCGAGCGGACCGTGTGGCCGGACGGGCCAGCGCAATGGGCGGCGGTCGCGGCGCTCGGCCTCGGCCCGGTCGGGGCGGCGTTCTACCTCTGGGACATCGGCGTCAAGCGCGGCGACATCCGCCTCCTCGGCGTCGGCTCCTACGCCGCGCCGGTGCTCTCCACCCTGATTCTCGTCGCCGCGGGCTACGCGCCGGCGACGTGGTCGCTGGCGCTGGCCTGCGGGCTCATCGTGGCCGGGGCGCTGGTGGCGACGCGGGCGGGGGCTGGGAGGAAGGTGATCACGGAGGGATGACAGCGGGGGCCGGGCGACGTTCCGACCAAGGCGGCTTGAGGTCTTCTTTTTGACTCGTTTCAGCCATTCCGGATGTCACGCTCGGATGTCGGACATGTTGGCTGACACTTGCCGTTGACGAGCACTTCATGGGTCTGCTGGTGACCCATTGCTGACTCGGTAGGCATATCGCGTCGTCCTGGAGTTGCAGCCTGGGCGACATGCGTCGAAGCTGCCGCCGACCAATTCATGAGGAGGACGGCCATCCGTGTCCACCGAACCCATCAAGGGACCGGCCTCGTACTTCCCATCCATCGAGAAGAAGTACGGCCGCCCGATCGGAGAATGGCAGCAGATCGTCCGGGATCGGCTTCCAGCGAAACACATGGACCTCGTGTCGATGTTGAAGGCCGAGCATGGCATGGGCCACGGCCACGCCACCGCGATCGTTGCCTATGTGCTGTCCAAGGAAAACGCATAGATCGCTCGACCGCCAACGTGGTGTGCCCACTTCGCGTCCGGTGCGGATTCTCCTGTTGGCGCTGAGCATTGATCCAAGTTGACTGATTGCGAGCCATTTAGCTTGAGCTTTCAGTCAAGCCTCTCAGGCAGTTAAATTCTGTATTCAGGGCGCATCTATCTGGGCATCGTAGCGAGCCTGTGCGGCATCGATCTGCGCCAAGTGTCGGAAAGCCCAGGTGCCGAGAGCTTGAACCGGCTCAGCGAGGGAGTGGCCCATCTCGGTGAGTTCGTAATCCACCCGTGGGGGTATGGATGGCGTCACCATTCGGCTCACGAGCCCATCTCGCTCAAGATTCCTCAATGTCAAAGTTAGCATTCGCTGCGAAATGCCGCCGATTCCTCGCTTCAACTCGCTGAAACGACACGATTTCTGGCGCAGAAGCATAATTACTAACACGCTCCACTTGTTGCCGATGCGTGAAAGAACCTGAGAGGCCTTCATGCATTCGGCTGAGTGATGCGAGTAGGGGGCGGTTACATCCATGTTACCTCGGTATCATTCATGTGCTGTCTTGCAGGCTTCAACCAAGCACATATCATAACCAAGTCACAAAACGGAACTCGGTTCTCCAATGAAACTTTTGCATATCGACGCCAGCATCCTCGCTGGCGGGTCGGTCTCGCGCGATTTGTCCGCCCTCATTGTCGAACGGCTCACCGCGGGTGCTCAGGTCGAGGTGACTTACCGCGATCTCGTCGCCGACAACCTGCCCCATCTCACGCCGGCGACGCTGCCGAGTGCGCACCCGGTCTCCGCCATGGCGGGGCCGCTCGACGCCGCCGCACAGGCTGACCGCGACGCCAGTGACCGGATGCTGGAGGAGTTCCTCGCTGCCGATGTCGTCGTGATTGGCGCGCCGATGTACAACTTCACCATCCCATCTCAGCTCAAGGCGTGGATCGACCGCCTCGCCGTGCCGGGTAAGACCTTCAGCTACAGCGCGAACGGCCCGGTGGGCTTGGCCGGTGGCAAGCGCGTGATCGTTGCCGTGGCTCGGGGCGGTTTCTATGGTCCGGAAAGCGCAGCGGCTTCGGCCGAGCACGCGGAGAGCTATCTGAGGTCTGTCTTCGGCTTCATGGGCATTACACAGCCGGAATTCATCTTGGCCGAGGGGCTTGCAGGGGGCGATCACAACAAGGCGAAGGCGCTCGCCTCAGCCCGGGACGCAGTCCAGCAACTCGCAGCCTGACAAGCGGACAGCAAGTCCGCTCCTACGAGGAGACCTCGCCATGATTGGCGGATCGTATGGTTCGGTCGATACTCCAGGGGCGAGGTTCTCAAGCTGCGAACGACCGCCCTCACCCATAGCGGACGTTCGCAGGACAAGGCTCACCAAAAAATAATCGTCACCCCCGCGGCATCGGCCGCCAATCCGGCGGTGCCATCTCGAAGCCCTCGAACCGGAATCCCGGCGCCACGGTGCAGCTCACCAGCGTCCAGGCCCCGAGGCTGGTCGCCGTCTGCCAGTGATGGGCCGGCACCACGATCTGGGGCCGGTGGCCCCGGGCGAGGTCGGGGCCGAGATGGCGCGCCTCGGCGTCGTGGCCGTTGGGGCTGGTGGTGATCACCATCGGCGCCCCCGCATGCCAGAGCCACACCTCCGTCGCGTCGACCCGGTGCCATTCCGAAGTCTCGCCGATGTCGAGCAAGTAGTAGATCGCCGTCGAGGCCGGGCGCCCGTCGATCTCGTTCGGATCGCGGAACGTCTCGCGAAAGTGCCCGCCCTCCGGGTGGGGCTTGAGGTCGAGCAGGCGCACGACCTCCGATGCGGTGAGGTGTTGCATGGGCGTCAGAACCGGTTCTTCCACTCGCGCAAAGCCGTGAACACCGCCGCCGGGTCGGCGCCGGGCTCCATCCCGACGGCGCGGGCGAGCGCCGGCTCGGTGGCGCGCAGGAACGGGTTGGTGGCCTTCTCCTCGCCGAGCGTCGTCGGCACCAGGAAGCGCCCTTCTACCTTGGCCGTCTCGGCGAGCGCCGCGCGGTCCTTCAGGTTCCGGTTCTCCGGCTCGGCGGCGAGAGCGAAGCGGGCATTCGACAGGACGTAGTCGTGCCCGGAATAGATCACCGTCTCGTCGGGCAGCGCTAAGAATCGCGACAGTGAGCGCCACAGCACCTGGGGCGGGCCCTCGAGCACCCGGCCGCAGCCGAGGGTGAACAGGGTGTCGCCGGCGAACGCGATCCCCGCCTCCTCGAACCAGTAGGTGACGTGATCGTTGCAGTGGCCGGGCGTCTCCCAGACCGCCGCCGCGAGCGAGCCTACCGTCACCACGTCGCCCTCGCGCACCGTGGCGTCGACCTGCGGCACGGCCGAGCCCGCCTTCTCGGGAGCCGTCACCCGGGCCTTTGTGCGCGCCTTCACCTCCGGGATGCCCTCGACGTGGTCGCCGTGGCGGTGGGTGACCAGGATGTCGGTGAGGCGCCAGCCGGTCTCGTCGAGGGCGCGCAGGACGGAAGCCGCCTCCGGCACGTCGATCGCCGCGCAGGCGCCAGTCGCGGGATCGCGCATCAGCACGCCGATATTGTCGCTCCGGCACGGGAAGGTGCGGATCTCGGGGCGGATCTCGGGCATCGCGGCGCTTCCTCGAAACACTCTCTCGCCGCCGGAAGATAGGGCGCCGCGGCGGCCCGCGCGAGTTGCGCGGCCGGCGAATAGCGGGGAGCGGGCGAGGCCTGGCCGGGTTGACGCCTTGCCGCGCTTCGCGCCACTCCCCATTGATGGCCTTGGCGTCCGCTGGTCTTGGCGTCCAAGGCTTCGGCGTCCATGCGCCGCTCCGCACGCCCCGGGAACCGATGAGCCTCGACGTCACCGACCTGCGCGCCTTCTACGCCAGCCCCCTCGGGGCGGTGGCGCAGCGGCTCGTCGGCCGCACGGTCCACCGCATGCTCGGCTCGGTCTCGGGCCTGCGGGTGATGGGGCTCGGCTACGCGGTGCCGTATCTCGGGCCCGTCCGGCACGCCGCCGAGCGGACCCTGGCCTTCATGCCGGCGACGCAGGGCGTGACGCACTGGCCCGGCTCGGGCCGCTCGGCCTCCTGCCTCGTCGACCCGACCATGATGCCCCTGCCGGACGCCGCCCTCGACCGGGTGCTCCTGATCCACGCCATCGAGGCGGTGGAAAGCCCGGCCGAGCTGATGCAGGAGGTCTGGCGCGTGCTGACGCCGGGCGGACGGCTGATCGTCGCGGTGCCGAACCGCCGCGGCCTGTGGGCGCGGCGCGATGCCACGCCTTTCGGCCACGGCCAGCCCTATAGCCGCTCGCAGCTCGGCCGCCTGATGCGCGACACGCTGTTCTCGCCCGAGGACTGGGCCGAGACCCTCTACGTACCCCCGGTCGAGGGCTGGCTGACGCTTCGCACCGCGAGCGCCTGGGAGCGGGTCGGCACCGGCCTGTCCCTGCCCTTCGCCGGCCTGCACGTGGTCGAGGCGACGAAGCAGCTCCACCGCCCCGTGGCGGTCCAGGCCCGCAAGGCGGCGCGCCTCAGGCCCCGGGTGCTGGCGCCGGTGCCGGTGCCCGCCCCCGTGCCGGGCGGCGCGTGATGCCGTTCCCGGGCGCGGAGGCCGCGCTGCAGAGCTTTCTCCTCGCCTTCTCGGCCCTGTTCTCGATCGTCAACCCGCCGGGCGCGGCGCTGATCTTCGCGCAGGTCACCGCCGGGCGGAGTCACGCCGAGCGCACCTGGCTCGCCCGCCGCATCGGCGTCTACGCGGCGGCCGTGATGCTGGTCTCGCTCTGGGCCGGGGCCTCGGTGCTCAGCTTCTTCGGCATCTCGCTCGCGGCCTTGCGCATCGCCGGCGGCCTCGTCGTGGCGGCGCAGGCCTGGAGCCTGCTCGCCGCGCCCGAGCAGCGCGAGGCCCGCAAGACCGCCCAGGCGGAGCCGGCGCAGGCGAGCGAGGAGCACCCTGAGCCCGCCGCGCTCGCCGAGGTGGCGTTCTTTCCCCTGACGCTGCCCTTCACCACCGGGCCCGGCACGATCGCGGTGGCGATCGCGCTCGGCGCCGGCCGGCCGGAGGGTGGGGCCGACCGGATCGCGTACCTCGCCGGGGCCTCGGCCGCCGCCCTCGTCATCGCCCTGATGGTGCTGCTCGCTTACGCCTCCGCCGACCGGCTGGTGGAGCGGCTCGGCCACGCCCGGGCCCGGGTGCTCGGGCGGCTCGCCGCCTTCCTGCTCCTCTGCGTCGGCACGCAGATCACGCTGACCGGCGTCACCGACGTGCTGGGGCCGCTCATCGCGAACGCCAGGCCAGGGTTCGGCCGGTGAGCGCCATCTGGGCATCGACCGCCCGCAGGATCCGGGCCTTGGCGAAGTAGTGGATCATGTGGCCCTGGCCCGGCAGCAGGGTGAGGGTGCTGCCCGCGAGCTCCGCGTGCAGGCGGGAGGATTGCTCGGCCGGGTCCACGATGGCGTCGGCATCGCCCGACAGGATCGCCACCGGCAGCCGCAAACCCGCGTAGCGCGGCTGCATCAGGGCGACGGCGGTGTTCATGCTGGCGGTGTCCTCGGCGCTCGCGCGGCTCTGCGTGGCCGAGAGCGAGAGCGCGACGGGGAAGCGCGCCGTGAACCGCGCCGGCACGGCCTGCGGCTTGAACACGTGGCGAAACACCTTCGGCGCCAGCATCTGCCCAACCGCCCCCGGCATCATGGCGCGGGCCGCGTCGCCGACGCCGGGCACGGCGAGCGGCGCGATCATCGCCACGTCGGCCCGCCGGCCCGGATAATAGTAGCCGGAGAGCAGCACCAGCCCGCGCAGATCGATTCCCTCGTGGACAGCCAGCGCCAGCGACACGATCGTGCCCCAGGAATGGCCGACGACCACCGGCCGCTCGACGTTCAGCCCGGCGAGCACGTGCCCGATCAGCCGCGCCTGCGCGGCGGCGGTCCAGACCCAGTGCCGCGGCCGCTCGGTGTAACCGAAGCCGGGCCGGTCGATCGCGATCACCCGGTAGGTCTTGGCGAGCTGGTCGACGAGGCCGCAGATGACGAAGTCCTCCGCCATCGTGCCGTTGCCGTGGATCAGCACCACCGGCCGGCCCTTGCCGCGGACGATGACGTGCACCCGCACCCCGTCGACCTCGATGAGGCGGCCCGGCGGCTTGTGCGCGGGCTCCTCCTTCTTCAGCGCCTCGGCGCCGCGCTGCATCATGGAGCCGGTCCGGCGCGCCGCGGCGGCGTTCGCCTGGGCGGTGGCACGCAGGATCCGGACGGCGCCGCTGGCGGCGCGGCGGGTGGCGCGCCCTGGAACGAACCGAAAGGCCATGGGATCTCCGGCGCGATGTTGCATTGCGGCATAAGATGGGGCCTTCCCGCTTCCGCGCATATCCCCCCACCCAGCCCCTCTGCCGTCGACTTTCCCTCCTCAGCCTTGCCCGCCCCAGCCTTGGCAGCATCGCCGGGCCCCTGTACGAGGCCCGGACGGGGCCGGTCGGGAGCGCGGGGCTAACCCCGACCGGGCGTCGGCGCCGATGCGCCGGGACGCCTTCGCCAGGCGAAGGCAGCTGTGAGAGGAGCGGACCCATGCGTCTCGTCGTCGTCGGCGCCTCCGGGCGCATGGGGCGGATGCTGATCCAGGCGGTGGCCGGCACCGAGGGCTGCACGCTCTCGGGTGCGATCGAGCGCGAGGGCTCGCCCGCGCTCGGCCAGGATGCCGGCCTGCTCGCCGGGCTCCAGCCCCTCGGCGTCCCGGTCACCGACGATCCGCTGCCGGTCTTCGCCGAGGCCGACGGCGTCCTCGACTTCACGGCGCCCGCCGCCACGGTGTTCTACGCCGAGCTCGCCGCCCAGGCCCGCATCGTCCACGTGGTCGGCACCACCGGCCTGTCGCCGGACGATTTCGCGAAGCTGAGGGCGGCCGCCTTCCACGCCCGCATCGTGCAGTCGGGCAACATGTCGCTCGGCGTCAACCTGCTGGCCGGCCTAGTGCGCAAGGTCGCCGCCACGCTCGGCGACGAGTTCGACATCGAGATCCTGGAGATGCACCACCGCCACAAGGTGGACGCGCCCTCGGGCACCGCGCTCCTGCTCGGCGAAGCCGCGGCGCAAGGCCGCAACGTCGCGCTCGCTGAGCGCAAGGTCGCGGTGCGCGACGGCCATACCGGCCCGCGCGAGCCCGGCACGATCGGTTTTGCCACGCTCCGCGGCGGCAGCGTCGTCGGCGAGCACAGCGTGATCTTCGCCGGCGCCGGCGAGCGCCTCGCACTCACCCACCTCGCCAGCGACCGCGGCCTCTTCGCCGCCGGCGCCGTCAAGGCCGCCCTCTGGGCGCAAACCCGCGAGCCCGGCTTCTACGGCATGGACGACGTGCTGGGCCTCTGACCCTTTTTCCCCCCGATAACGGAGCGACACGCATCATGGAGCGGCTTCTCGTCCTCGCGCGCCACGGCCAGAGCGAGTGGAACCTGAAGAACCTGTTCACCGGCTGGAAGGACCCCGGGCTGACCGAGCTCGGCGTCGAGGAGGCGCGGGCCGCCGGGCGGCGGCTCAAGGCGAAGGGCGTGCAGTTCGACGTCGCCTTCACCTCGGACCTCACCCGGGCCCAGCGCACCTGCGCGCTGATCCTGGAGGAGCTCGGCCAGACCGGCCTGCAGACCTTCGCCGACGCCGCCCTCAACGAGCGCGATTACGGCGACCTCTCGGGCCTCAACAAGGACGATGCCCGCGCCAAGTGGGGCGAGGAGCAGGTCCATGTGTGGCGCCGCTCCTACGACGTGCCCCCGCCCGGCGGCGAGAGCCTGAAGGACACCGTCGCCCGCGTGCTGCCCTACACGATGCGGGAGATCCTGCCCCGCGTGATGCGCGGCGAGCGGGTGCTGGTCGCCGCCCACGGCAACTCGCTGCGCGCCCTCGTGATGGTGCTCGACGGCCTCACCACCGAGACGATCCCCGGCCTCGAGCTCCACACCGGCGTGCCGCTGGTCTACCGGCTGAAGGACGACACCACGGTCGACACCAAGGAAGTCCTCGACCGCGACTGAGCCCGACGCCGGCGGCCGCCCCTTTCGGGGGCGGCCGCCGGCCGAGGCGCGCGGGACTATTGCCGCGCCGCCCATCCGTCCCACCTGTCGTACCATGGCGCGCCCTTCGCGCACGCCCCCGGCAAGGGAGAGACAGATGGTCGACACCGATCGCATCACCGGCGCGGCCCGCGAACTCGGCGGCAAGGCGCAATCGACCCTCGGCGACCTCGCCGGCGACCGCCGGGCGCAGGTCGAGGGCCGGTTCCGCGAGGCGCAAGGCCAGGCCGAGCACTTCGCCGGCGAGGCCCGCGACACCCTGCGCGACGCCGCCGACACCGCCATCGACTACGCCGAGGACGCCTACGAGCAGGGCCGCCGCGCGGCGCGCCACAGCGCCAGCACCGTCTCGCACTACGTCGAGGAGACCCCGCTCCTCGCGCTCTTGGTCGCCGGGGCCGTGGGCTACGGGCTGGCGCTGCTCGTGCACGGGCGGCGCTGAGACCCCGGACCCTCACCGCGCCTGCGGCAGCGGCGGCGGCTCGCCCGGCAGCGTGCCGTCGGCGAGCTGCAGGCAGGTGAGCAGGGCGACATAGGAGGGCGTGCCGCCGATCGCGCTCTCCTGCCGGCAGTTGCGCCGGTCCACGGCTGGGAAGGTCGACCAACGCCGCTGCAAGGTGTGCCGCGCTGCGCGCTCGTCGGACAGGCAGCCGCGGTAGCTCGCCGCCGATGCGTCGGGGCCGGGCCGCCGTTCCAGCGCGCAGGATTTCTCCGGCGAGAAGGCCGGGAACCCGGCACCCTGCGCCAGGACCGGTGCGGTCGGGACCGCTCCTGCCAAGATCGCTCCTGCCAGGACCGGCATCACGACCGAGAGCCGGGCCTGCCTCGACGACGACCTCCCCATCATCACCTCCCTCGGCAATGCCGCCGGCCCGGGATGCGCTTCCGGGCCGGCTCGGCGTCGCGCCTACTTCGTCACCGCCTTGCCGTCGGTCGCGCCCGCATTGCCCTGCGGGGCGGGCTTGGTGGCGGCAGTGTGGGCGGCGGCCTTCTGCGGCAGGCCGACGGCGTCGATCACGTCGAACCGCATGCCGTCCTCGGCGGTCTTCAGCGCCGCATTCGCCTCGTAGTACTTGCCCTGGCCGATCAGCGTGGCGGCCTGATTCACATCGGCGGTGGTCTTGTCGAGCGGTAGCACCGCCATCACGAAGTTCACGTCGACATGGGCGAGCTTGAGCTTCTCGATCGCGCCCTTCTGGTCGCCCTTGGCGAGGCTCTTGTTCGCTTCGTTGACCGCCGAGGCTTTCTCCGGGGTCGCGACGAAATCCTCGCCGAGGGTCATCTGGGCGTCGACCGGCACCCAGGCGACCTTGCCGGTCGCCGTCATATCCTTGGAGGCCGGCTGCGCCGCCTGCTTGTCCGCCGCATTCGTGTCCTTGGGGGCCGCCATGTCGGCCGGCGTCTTGAGGTCGGCCTCGGCCTTGGTGAACACCGCATCGTCGGTCTTCGCCTTGGCGAGCGCGGCCTGCGCCTTGCCGATCAGGCTCTTCGCCTGGGCCGGATCGGCGTCGAAGATCGCGATGCGCGCCATGTGCATGTCACGGAACGCCTGTGCGCCGTCCTTCGAGAGCTTGCCGACATCCTGGTCGATCGCCTTCTGCGCCGGCGTCTCCTGCATCGCGGTCGGCTTGGCCGCCTGGTCGGCGGCATAGGCGGCCCCGCCGAGGAACGTGGCGGCGACGAGGGCGGCGGCGACGGATTTCCGATAGGCCATGACGATGCCTCCTGCGCAATATCGACTTCGGCGGACTATCCTGCTCCGGTCGATGTTGTCTCTACATCTCGATAATACATCGCAGGGACTGACGTTGCCTGTCTATTGCATTAAAAACCGGTAATCTCAGCAATCAAACGGCATAGTTTCGCTCGGGCATGCCTCGACGGCGCGCCCCCGAACGGAAGAGCGCCCGACCGCCGGGCGGTCGGGCGCTGCGTCCCGTATCACCTATGAGCCTTCGCCCCGGGGCCGAGGCTCGGCGCCCTACTGCGCCGTCCACCCCCCATCCACCGGCAGGTTGACGCCGGTGATCTGGGCCGCGGCCTCCGAGCACAGGAACACCGCGATCGCCGCGACCTGATCGACGGTGACGAATTCCTTGGTCGGCTGGGCCTTCAGCAGTACCTCCTCGATCACCTGCTCCTTGGTCATTCCGCGGGCCTTCATGGTGTCGGGGATCTGCGCCTCGACGAGCGGGGTCCAGACGTAGCCCGGCGAGATGCAGTTGACCGTCACCTTGTGCGTCGCCAGCTCCAGCGCCGCGGTCTTGGTCAGGCCGGCGATGCCGTGCTTGGCCGCCACGTAGGCGGACTTGTAGGGCGAGGCGACGAGGGAGTGCGCCGAGGCCGTGTTGATGATCCGGCCCCAGCCCTTCTTCTTCATGCCGGGGATCGCCGCCCGCATGGCGTGGAAGGCCGAGGACAGGTTGATCGCGATGATCTGGTCCCACTTCTCGACCGGGAATTCCTCGATCGCCGAGACGTACTGGATGCCCGCATTGTTGACCAGGATGTCGACCGCGCCGAACTCCTTTTCGGCGTCGGCCACCATCTTGGCGATCTCGTCGGGCTTGGTCATGTCGGCGCCGGAATAGACTGCGCGGACATGGAACTCGGACTCGATGCCGGCCCGCTCCTTCTCAATCGCGTCCGGCTTGCCGAAGCCGTTGATGACCACGTTGGCGCCGTGTTGCGCCAGCGCCCGGGCGATGGCGAGGCCGATGCCGCTCGTCGAGCCGGTGACGAGCGCGGTTTTGGATTGCAGCGACATGGTGCAGTCTCCAGGGAAAGAAGGTCAGGCCAGGTAGTCGTGCAGCACGTGGCCGTACGGCAGGGTGAAGTCGACGATCTGGTGGCGGGCGCGCACGATCCGGCGCACCGGCAGGTCGGCGACGCGGCAATTGACGTGCGGGATCAGGTGCAGGCGGGCCTCGCCCTCCCAGGCGCCGTGGACCGTGATGTCCTGCAGGCGATAGCCGACGAGCTGCGCCACCTTCACGCCGCCATCGACGTCGGGGATCAGCTTCAGGTTGACGTTGAGCTGGCCGATGCCGTCTCTCACCTTGTCGAGCTGGTCCTCCAGGCTGCGATGCTTGTAGGTCATCGTGCCCATCGCCACCCGCTCCTCGTCGTAATGCAGGGTGCCGGTCAGCGTGTCCTTCATCACCTTGAGCCGGGGCACGCCGTACTTCTTCGGAAAGCCCCAGATCTCACGGCCGGCGGTGATCGGCGGCTCGTCGTCGAGATACATCTGGACCGAGTAGTTGCAGGGCTCGCCCTTGTAGCTGGCGACGATGGCCGACCCGCTCTCCTCGTAATCGCCGAAGCCGGAGGAATCCGGCATCTTCATCCACTCGTAATAGGCGAGGTTGCCGGGCGCGGGCTCCAGAGGCTCGGGCAGGGCAGCGCGCAAGGCGTCGGGGTCGGTCTCGTAGGTGATGATGAGGTATTCGCGCCGCAGGAAGCGGTAGGGCCCGTGCGGGTAGCTCGGGCTGAAGGCCGGCATCGAGGGCGCCTTCAGGATCTCGTCGCGGGTCATGCGGCGTTCCTTCCTCTGCTAGAGCATTTTCCGACAAAGTGGATACCGGTTCGTCGGAGGTATGCGGCAAAACAAAGACTTGGCGAGCTTCGCGATCGCAGCGCGATCGTGAAGTGCGCTAGACAATCAGTCCCGCGCGTCGCGGGTGAGGTCGAACACGGTCACGCCCAGTTCGGGCCGGCAGCGCTCGATCCAGTGGCGGTGGCGGAAGGAGCGGCGCACGTCGTTGCGCCCGGCCTTCCAGTGCTCCAGCATCGTGGTGCGCGAGAACTCGTAATCCTTGGCGTCGCTCTCGTAGTTCTTGGCGCGGTAGATCAGCTGCAGGATCGTCACCGCGTTCTGGTGACTGACCTCCGACAGGAAGGCGACGTCCGGATCCTGTCGCAGCTCGGGCGGCAGCTTGTCGAACAGGCGCCGGAACGCGGTCTTGGCCTTGTGGATCTCGATCTGGTCGTTGGTGTTGAGCCGGGTGCGGCTGGAGAAGCGGATATCCTTCTCCCGCTCGGCTGCCTCGGACAGGGTGCGGGGCACGGGGCCGCGGGCGCTGAACAGGTCGACCTGGAATACCGCGAGGTCGCGCAGACGCTCCTCGTCGAGCACGTATTGCAGCGGCGTGTTCGAGACGATGCCGCCGTCCCAGTACAATTCGCCGTCGATCTCGACCGGCGGGAAGCCCGGCGGAAGCGCCCCCGAGGCCATGATGTGCTCAGGGCCGATCCGGTCGCGGTGATTGTCGAAATAGACGAAGTTGCCGGTACGGATATTGACCGCGCCGACGCTGAGTCGCGTCTCGCGGCGGTTGATCCGGTCGAAGTCGATCAGCTCCAGGAGGGTCTGCCGCAAGGGGGCGGTGTCGTAGTAGCTGAGCGCCTGAGGCGCGCCGGCGGGGTAGAACGTCGCCGGGGGCACGCGCGGGGCGAAGAAGCCCGGCACCCCGACCGTCGCCCCGAAGGCGGCGCTCCAGGCGTTGAACACCTCCCGCGCCTGCTCGCCGGGAAACCACGGCGAGACGGTGATGGAGGACGAGACCTTGTCCCAGAACGCGCGCAGCCGCTCGACCCGGCGCTCGGGCGGGTTGCCGGCGATGAGCGCGGCGTTGATCGCCCCGATCGAGATGCCGGCGACCCAGTCGGGCGAGAGCGCGGCCTCCTGCATCGCCTCGGCGACGCCGGCCTGGTAGGAGCCGAGGGCGCCGCCGCCCTGCAGCACCAGCACCCGGCACTCGTCGCCGACCGTCTTCTCCGCCTGATCCCGCTCGTCCATCTGGCCTCCGCTGGCCGCCGCGTGAATCTCGGCGGTTAGATGATGCTGCACTGCCGCGAGACAAGCCTCGGCGCCGGTCCCGCATCGCGGGTCGCCCCGCCTTCGGGTTGACACGGGCCGGCCCCTCCGCCAAGCCTCCGCGCCGCGTAAGGCCCGGGTGGGCCGCCCGCACCGCAGGTTTTCCCCGAAGGCCCGGCTCCCGACCGCGGCCCCTTCCAAGCCCTCGCGACGCCGGCCCGACACAGCACAGGTTCCGATGCGCTCCTACCTCGACTTCGAAAAGCCCGTCGCCGAGCTCGAGGCGAAGCTCGAGGAGCTGAAGGCCCTCGGCGACCGCGACGGCGCGGTGGCGATCAGCGAGGACGTGGCGCGGCTGGAGGCCAAGGCCGCGGCGGCGCTCGCCGAACTCTATGCCGGCCTCACCCCGTGGCAGAAGACGCAGGTCGCCCGCCATCCGCAGCGACCGCACTTCGTCGATTACTGCGCCGGGCTGATCGAGGAGTTCCAGCCGCTGGCCGGCGACCGCGTGTTCGGCGAGGACGAGGCGGTGGTCGGCGGCTTCGGGCGCTTCCGCGGCCGGCCGGTCTGCGTCATCGGCCAGGAGAAGGGCGCCACCACCGAGGCCCGCATCCGGCATAATTTCGGCATGGCCAAGCCCGAGGGCTACCGCAAGGCGGTGCGCCTGATGGGGCTCGCCGGCCGCTTCGGCCTCCCCGTCCTCACCTTCGTCGACACGGCCGGCGCCTATCCGGGCATCGAGGCGGAGGAGCGCGGCCAGGCCGAGGCCATCGCCCGCTCCACGGAGGCCTGCCTCGGCCTGCCGACCCCGAACGTCACGGTGGTGATCGGGGAGGGGGGATCCGGCGGCGCCATCGCGCTCGCCACCGCCAACACGGTGCTAATGCTGGAGCATTCGATCTACAGCGTGATCTCGCCGGAGGGCGCCGCCTCGATCCTGTGGCGCGATGCCGGCCGGGCCCAGGACGCCGCCACCGCGATGAAGATCACCGCCCAGGATCTCCTGCGGCTGGGCGTCATCGACGGCATCGTGCCCGAGCCCACCGGCGGCGCCCATCGCGACGGGCAGGCCGCCATCCGGGCGGCCGGCGAGGCGATCGCGAGCGCGCTCGAGCCGCTGGCGGCCCTCGACGCCGACACCCTGCGCGACCGCCGGGCGCAGAAGTTCTTGGAGATCGGGCGGAGCCTGTGAGGCTCGGACAGTCCGACGCTGTTCATTTCATCCCACTCTCGACCTCATCCTGAGGTGCCGGAGCGCAGCGGAGGCCTCGAAGGAGGGCTCCAGGAATCGCTGAGATTTCTGGAGCCCTCCTTCGAGGCCTCCGCTGCGCTCCGGCACCTCAGGATGAGGGTGTGGATGGGAATTTTGGTGCGCGCCACATCGAGCCCATAAGCCTCCCGCGCGCTCCAACGCTTCCCGGCGCTTGCCGTCCCCATCATCCACAGCCCCGCACAACCCCCATACGCCAGACACAACCCGGCCTTCGTTTTGCCGAAGACGGGGCGGATGTCTTCACGGGTGAACCCCGTGACGCCGTGCGCCGGCTTGCTTGTCCGACGTGCCTGTTGAACGCATCCCCGCAATCTTAACCGTTCTTGCGGTAAGAGGCGGGTAAGTTTAACGAAGCTATGGGGTTGGGGAGACCGGTCCGCGGCGTCAGTGTGCCGGCGGTCCGATGGCGAGAAGGCGGGGATCCCATGGTGCGTCTGGCGGCGTTGCGTCCGGTGCTGGCGGCGAGCGGGCTCGCCGTCGCCTTGTCCCTCGGGGCGTGCCAGGATGCCGGCTTCTCGGCCGCCGGCTCGGCCCGGGCCCGCGAGCCGATCCCGCAGAAGACCGTCGCCCTGATGGCGACGAAGAACATGTCGCCCCGCGATCCCATCCTGATCCGCGCCTTCAAGAAGGAATCGGAGATGGAGGTGTGGAAGCGCGGGACCGACGGCCAGTACGCGCTGCTCAAGACCTTCCCGATCTGCCGCTGGTCGGGCCAGCTCGGGCCGAAGGTGCGCGAGGGCGACCGTCAGGCGCCCGAGGGGTTCTATCCCATCAGCATGGGCCAGATGAACCCGAACTCGTCCTACTACCTCTCCTTCGACACCGGCTATCCCAACGCCTTCGACCGCGCCAACGGCCGCACCGGCAGCTACCTGATGGTGCACGGCACCTGCTCCTCGGCTGGCTGCTTCGCGATGACAGACGAGGCGATCGCCGAGATCTACGCCATCGCCCGCGAGGCCTTCGCCGGCGGGCAGCGGGCGTTCCAGTTCCAGTCCTATCCGTTCCGGATGACGGCGCAGAACCTCGCCAAGTTCCGCAACGACCCGAACATCGGTTTCTGGAAGAACCTCAAGGAGGGCTCGGACTATTTCGAGGCCCTGCACGAGGAGCCGCGGGTCGGCGTCTGCGGCAACCGCTACGTCTTCGGCGGCCAGGACGCCGCGGCGGGCGCCTGCAGCCCGAAGGTCGATCCGGTCGTGGTCGCCAAGCGCGAGAAGGACGAGGTCGAGGTGGCCGAGCTGATCGCCAAGGGCACCGCGGCGACCCGCCTCGTCTACCAGGATGGCGGCCAGCATCCGTATTTCCGCGAGAGCGCGCCGAGCACCCAGCTCTTCGCCGAGCAGGCGCAGCCGCGGCCGAACATGGGCATCGTCAGCCGGCCCGAGGCCCTGGCGGCGGCACCCGAGGAGATCACGATCGAGCCGAAGGTGAAGCCGGTCCTGCTCGCCAAGATCGACCCGAAGCACGAGAAGGGGAAGGCCGCCGCGAAGGCGACCGCGCTCGCCTTCGCGGCTCCGGCGACAGCTCCGGCCCCGATCCCGACCCGCGAGGCCGCGGCCGCCGCCCCGGCGGGGCCGATCACCGTAGCGAGCGCCGACGGCGATCCCGCCTCCTACCGCAAGCTCCTCGGCAACCTGTTCGGCGGCGCGCCGGCCGCGCCCCCGGTCGCCCCCGCCGCCCTGCCGTCGGCCGACACCGCCCCGGTCGCGGCGATCTCGCCGGCGGCGCCGCTGCCGAAGAAGGTCACCGCCACCGCACGGTTGCATCCCGCTCCGGCCGCCCACGCGGCCGCGACCGCCAAGGTCGACGGGCTGAACCCGGGGGCCGCGAAGAAGGCCGAGGGCAAGCCGGCGGACGCCAAGGCGACGGAGTCCAAGCCGGCCGAGGCGAAGCCCGCCGCCAAGGCTGGGGAGGCCAAGACCGGAGAGACCAAGCCGGCGGAGACCGGCAAGCGCACCGAAGGGTCGAACCGCAACCGGGTCGCTGCTTCGCAGTCTGGAAACTGAGGGCGTCCGTTCGTCGCTTCCGACGAACCTGACCCCCTCCGCATCATCCCGGGGCCGCGAAAGCGGAGCCCGGGATGACCCTGTGGGGTGTCGAAGGAGCGCGCAACGAAGCCCGTCCGACATCGCGCCCGCCGCTCCGCCACTGCTACTCCGCCCCCGCCGGCCTCTCCACCCGCCGCGGCCCGAGCGACAGCACCAGGGCGCCGGCCAGCGTCGAGAGCACCGAGCCCAGGATCACCCCGAGCTTCGTCTCGGTGTCGAAGTCCGGCGCGTCGGCGAAAGCGAGGCCGCCGATGAACAGGCTCATGGTGAAGCCGATGCCGCAGAGCAGGGCCACCCCGTAGACGTGGCACCAGGTGGCACCGCTCGGCTTCTGCGCCAGCCCGGCCCGCACCGCGAGCCAGACGCCGCCGAACACCCCGACCTGCTTGCCGAGAAACAGCCCCGCCGCGACCCCGAGGGTGACGGGTGCGAGCAGAATCGCGGGCGTCACTCCGGCGAGCGACACGCCCGCATTGGCGAAGCCGAAGACCGGCAGGATCAGGAAGGCGACCCAGGGCTGTAGCGCGTGCTCCAGCCGGTGCAGGGGCGACTCGCCGTCGTCGGGCCGGCCGGGGCTCGCCCGCAGCGGTATCGCCAGCGCCAGGACCACGCCCGCCACGGTGGCGTGGAGCCCCGAGCGCAGCACCAGGAGCCAGAGCACGGCGCCGAGGATCAGGTAGGGCCCGAGCCGGCGTAAGCCCAGGCGGTTGAGCGTCGCCAGCATCACCGTCACGGCACCGGCCAGCGCCAGCATCGGCCAGGCGAGGTCGGCGGTGTAGAACAGCGCGATGATCACCACCGCCCCGAGATCGTCGAGGATGGCGAGCGCGGTGAGGAAGATCTTGAGCGAGACCGGCGCCCGCGACCCGAGCAGCGCCAGGACGCCGAGGGCGAAGGCGATGTCGGTGGCCGCCGGAATCGCCCAGCCGCGCAAGGTCGCGGGGGAGGACCAGTTGACCGCGACGTAGACGAGCGCCGGCACCGCCATGCCGCCGAAAGCCGCGATGCCCGGCAGCGCCCGGTCGGGCCAGGTGCGCAGGCCCCCATCCAGGATCTCGCGCTTGATCTCGAGCCCGACGAGCAGGAAGAACAGCGCCATCAGGCCGTCGTTGATCCAGTGCAGCAGGCTCAAGGACCCGAGCTTGGCGTGCAGCGCGCGTGCGTAGACGTCGCCGTAGGGACCGTTGGCGACGATAAGCGCGAGCACCGCGCTCGCCATCAGCACGAGGCCGCCGCCGGCGCTGCTGACGAGCAGGGTGCGCAGGGCGGAGAGCGGGCGCGGCAGGCGCCGGGGGGAGGGGATCGGATGCATGCCCCGGGGGTGCCAGGAAACCCGGGCCGGATCAACGCGAGCAGGTCACCCCCGCCCGAGCGCCGCCCGCACCAGCCTCAAGGCATCCTCGCTCGCCCATTCCGCCGGACCCTTCATCACGCCGATCCCGCAGCCGTCGCGATCGATCAGGAAGGTGGTGGGCAGGCCCACCACGTCGCCGCCCTGCTGCAACGCCGGCAGCGCCCGACCGGCCGGGTCGGAGTAGTAGGCCAGCCGCTCGATCCCGTTCTCCTGCATCCACCGCGGCGGCCGCTCAGCGTTGCGCGTATCGAGGTTGAGCGCCACCACCTCGAAATCCTGTGATCCCAGCGCCGCCTGCAGCCGGTCGAGGGCCGGCATCTCCGCCTTGCACGGCGCGCACCAAGTCGCCCACAGGTTCAGCAGCACGGTGCGGCCCTTGAGGTCGGCGAGCGTCCTTGGCTGCCCGTCCGGCCCGGTGAAGGTGATGGCGGGCGCGGGCTTCGGCCGGGGATCGACCTGGAGGGCCGCCACCTCGCCGCGGGCGAGCGGCGCGACGCGGGCGGCGGTGGCGGGCCCAAGCGGGCAGGCGCCGCCGTTGCCCCCGCCCGCAACCCCGTATAGGGCAGCCCCGAGGCCGAGGAGTGCGGCGAGCCCCCCCGCGACCAGGGCGAGGCGGGCTTTGCGCGGTGATGCGAGACGAGGTGAGGACATGAGCAACCGGATGTGGGGCGGGCGCTTCGCGAGCGGCCCCGCCGAGATCATGGAGGAGATCAACGCCTCCATCGGCTTCGACAAGCGCCTCGCCCCCCAGGACATCCGGGGCTCGCTCGCCCATGTCGCGATGCTGGGCAAGGCGGGGATCCTGCCGGCCGAGGATGTGGCGAAGATCGAGGCCGGTCTCAAGTCCGTCCAGTCCGAGATCGAGGCCGGCACCTTCGAGTTCCGCCGGGAGCTCGAGGACATCCACATGAGCGTGGAGAGCCGATTGCGCGAGATCGTCGGCCCGACGGCCGGCCGCCTGCACACCGCGCGCTCGCGCAACGACCAGGTCGCCACCGACATGCGGCTGTGGGTGCGCGACACCCTCGACGCCCTCGACGCCCAGGCCGCCGATCTCCAGCAGGCCATGGCCGAGCTGGCGCTCAAGCACGCCGGCACGGTGATGCCGGGCTTCACCCACCTGCAATCGGCCCAGCCGATCACCTTCGGCCACCACCTGCTCGCCTATGTCGAGATGCTGAGCCGCGACCGCGGCCGGTTCCGCGACGCCCGCGCCCGCCTCAACGAGTGCCCGCTCGGCGCCGCGGCGCTGGCCGGCACCTCCTTCCCGATCGACCGCCACGCCACCGCGAGAAGCCTCGGCTTCGACCGGCCGACCGCGAATTCCCTCGATTCGGTCGCCGACCGCGACTTCGCCCTGGAAGCGCTCTCGGCGGCGGCCATCGCGGCGGTGCACCTGTCGCGCTTCGCCGAGGAGATCGTGGTCTGGACCTCGGCCCAGTTCGGCTTCGTCAAGCTGTCGGACCGGTTCACCACCGGCTCCTCGATCATGCCGCAGAAGCGCAATCCCGACGCCGCCGAGCTGGTGCGGGCGAAGTCCGGCCGGATCATCGGCGCGCTGTCGGGCCTGCTCATCGTCATGAAGGGCCTGCCGCTCGCCTATTCGAAGGACATGCAGGAGGACAAGGAGGGCACCTTCGACGCGCTCCAGACCCTCTCGCTGTGTCTGGCCGCCATGGCGGGCATGGTGCGCGACCTGGAGCCGGTGCCGGACGTCCTCAAGGTGGCCGCCGGCTCCGGCTACGCCACCGCCACCGACCTCGCCGACTGGCTGGTGCGCGAGCTCGGCCTGCCGTTCCGCGATGCCCACCACGTGACCGGCCGCCTCGTCGGCGAGGCCTCGTCCCGCGGCATCGGCCTCGAGGCGCTGCCGCTCGCGGTGATGCAGGCGGAGGAGCCGCGCATCACCGACGCGGTCTTCGCGGTGCTCGGCGTCGAGAATTCGGTGGCGAGCCGTACCAGCTACGGCGGCACCGCGCCGGACAACGTCCGGGCTCAGGCGGAAGGCTGGCTGAAGCGGCTCGCCGGCGAGACGGCCTGAGCGACGTGACCCTGTCCCTCCCACCGGCAACCTCATCCTGAGGTGCTGGGCGATCGAAGATCGCACAGCCTCGAAGGAGGGCTCCAGAAGCCTCCGAGGATCCTGGAGCCCCCCTCGAGGCCCACTGACGTGGGCACCTCAGGATGAGGGCGCGGGTGGGAGGGACCGGATGCATGTGTTAGTTCCTGACAGCATCGAGTAAGCTCGGCAATTACCGGAGGAAACCATGGATCTCGGTCTCAAGGGCAAGCGCGCCCTCGTCCTGTCGTCCAGCCGCGGCCTGGGCCGCGGCATCGCCGAGGCCCTGGCGGCCGAGGGCGCGGACGTGCTGCTCACCGCCCGCACCGCCGAGCGCCTCGACGAGGCGGTGGCGGCGATCAACGCCCGCGGCCAGGGCCGTGCCTACGCCTTCGCCGGCAGCCTGAAGGAGAACGTGGAGGCGATCTACGCCGCGGCGCAGGAGCATCTCGGCGGGGTCGACATCCTGGTCGCCAACACCGGCGGTCCGCCGGCCGCCACGGCGCTGACCGTGCAGCCCGAGGCCTGGACGCCCCAGTTCGAGGCGATGGTGACCCCGGTCTTCCGCCTCGCCGGGCTGGTCCTGCCGGGCATGCGCCAAGCCGGCTTCGGCCGCATCCTGGTGGTGGCCTCGAGCGGCGTCGAGCAGCCGATCCCGAACCTCGTGATGTCGAACGCGCTGCGCGCCTCGATCGCCGGCTGGGCCAAGACCCTGGCCTCCGAGGTCGCGGCCGAGGGCGTCACCGTCAACATGATCCTGCCCGGCCGGATCGAGACCGACCGCACCGGCGAGCTGGATGCCGCCAACGCCAAAGCGCAGGGCAAGTCGCGTGACGAGATCGCCGAGGCCGCCCGCTCCGCGATTCCGGCCAAGCGCTACGGCAAGGTGCAGGAATTCGCCGACGTGGCGTGCTTCCTGGCCTCGGAGCGCGCGTCCTACGTCACCGGCAGCATGATCCGGGTCGATGGCGGGGCCGTGCGGTCGATCTGAGAGTCGCGGGAGGCTGAACGACCTTCGTCCAGCCTCCGACCCTTTCCCGGACGACCGAAGCGTCGGCGGAAGGAGATCCGGGCTCCAAGGGAGACGTGCCGCGAAGCGGCTCTGCATGCTGCACCGTTGCAGACACAAGGACGCTTCGCGACTTGTCGCGCTGGATCCCGGATCTCCTTCCACTTCGTTTCAGTCGTCCGGGAAAGGGGGATTGGTAACAAGAAAGGGCGGCCCCGCGGGACCGCCCTTCTTCATGTCGAAAATGGCGTCAGCCGTTACTGCCGTTTGCCCCAGCGCACCCCCGGTGCCGGGCCGGCACCCGCCGCGAGCTGCCCGACCGCCGGGCCCGAGGCATCGCCCGGATGGTGCTGCGAGCCCGGGCCCATCGGCTCGGGGGCCATCAGGTCCGGGGTGGCGGCCATGTCGGGGGTGCCGCGGCCGGTGGCGAACTGGCCGGCCTTGCGGAAGCGCCAGAGATAACCCGGAACCACCGCCTCGATCGCGGTCGGCGCGATGCCGATGCCCTCGATCGTCCGCCCTTCGGCCTTGGCCGCCTCCGACACGACGTTGTCGCTCTGGAGCAGGGCGACCTGGTCGCGGGTGAGCTTCAGGGTGTCGGGCAGGAGGCCGAGCGTCAGGGTGTCGACGAGCTCCATCGCCCGGGCCTGGAGCCGGGCAGCGGGGGCGGGCAGCGGCAGCACCACGCGGCTGCGCATCGTCACCTTCAGGGTGTACTCGACGAGCTGCTGCAGGGTCAGGATCTCCGGCCCGCCGAGCTCGTAGACCCGGCCGCCCTGGACCTGGCCCTCGACCGCCCGGGCGATCGCCTCGGCGACGTCGCCGGCGAAGACCGGCTGCATCCGCGCCTCGGCCCCGGCGAGCGGCAGGACCGGCAGCATCCGGGCGAGGCCGGCGAAGCGGTTGAAGAAGCTGTCGCCGGGCCCGAACACGATCGAGGGGCGGAACACCACCGCGTCGGGCCGGGCCTCGAACACCCGGGCCTCGCCGATTGCCTTCGAGCGGGCATAGGCGGAGGGAGAATTCTGGTCGGCGCCGAGCGCCGAGACGTGCACCATCGGGGCGTTCACCGCCGCCGCCGCCTGGGCGACCTCGGCCGCACCGTCGGCCTGCAGGCGCTGGAAGCTCTGGCTGCCGCTCTCCTGCAGGATGCCGACGAGGTTGACCACGATGTCGGCGTGCTCGGCGGCGCGCACGATCGAGGCCGGGTTGCGCAGGTTCGCCTGCACGCCGACGATCTGGCCGACGCGGCCGAGGGGCTGGAGGAACTGGGCGAGGTCGGGTCGGCGCACCGCCACCCGGATCCGGTAGCCGCGCTTGGCGAGCGCCCGCACCACGTGGCGGCCGAGGAAGCCCGATCCCCCGAACACGGTCACGAGCTGCGAGGCGGGTCGGGTCAGGCCGACATTGTCGAAGCCGGTCATGGTCGTGGGGTCCTTCCGCGGGTCTTGTCCGGGGAGTCGTGCTGGAGTCCTGCCGGCTCATTAGTCGAGGGGGCGGGCGCTGTGAAGCTCTTTGGGCCTGAGCCAGCCGGCTTCGGACCTGAGCCGGCCAGTCTTGGGGCCTGAGCCGGCCAGTCTTGGGGCCTGAGCCGGCCAGCTTGGGGCCTGAGCCGGCCCGCGTGGCGCCTGCCCCCGACCCGCTCGCATGGGACCATCCGTCGACGGCCTGAGCAAGAGCCCGATCGAGGGCCGGATCGCAGGCGTGACCGCGTGCCGCTGGACCGACGCCCGGCCGGTGGCGCGCACCGCCGGCCCGGTTGCTTCAGCGAAGGCCGGCGAGGCCGTGACGTCAGCGAATTCGTAAAAATATCCTTTAAATTTGACCTAAGGCCATGTAGCAAATCAATGACAAAAACCTCTAAGGGGGGCTTGGGAATGAATTCAGGCGTCGACATGCTGGCTGCCTTTATCGGCGGCGGCCTGGTTTTGCTCGCGGCGGTGTATTGGTATGCGCGTCGGCCGGCAAAGAAGCGCGCCGTCATTCCCGACCGGTCGGGCGACGAACTCGAAATATTGGCGAAAGAACTCGCGAATCTCGTCGATGTCGCACGATTCATCAATAACGGTTTTCAGGACGATAATTTTTACGCCATCAGAAGCAAGTATTTTGTCATCGCAACGCGCTTGCGAGAGCATCCGGCCTATTCACGCTACGTGGATCCGAAGCTCGGCACCGTCGCGGAGACCGGGCATGCCCTGCCGCTGAGCATGCTGCGCCCGGAGGACAAGGAATGCCTGCTCGTCAGCTTGCGGGAGATGCAGGGCTGCGTGCAGATCCTGATCGACCTCCGCGATGCCGGCTGCCTTCCGGGCTCCCCGCCCGAGGCCCGGCCCGGCCGTCCCCCGCCAACCGGCGCCCCGATCGTGCACCCGCTCCGGTGGCGTGGCCTGCGCCTCGCGACGGCGGCGGGCGCCCTCGTCCTGCTCGCCGGAGGGATTGGGCATGTGGCGCTCGGCAATTTGGCCCCCGGCGATGCGGTGGGATCCGGCGCGACCCTGCTCGCAGAGGCCCACCGGCGCCTCCGGGACGCCGTCGGCATCGAATCCGGCATCGGCGCGGCCGCCGGCCTACCGGACGATCCGGGCGCGCGGTCGCGCCGGATCGCCGCCGAGATGGGGACGCTGGACCGAGAGGTCGCTCAGCGCCGGGACGAGCTCGATGGGCTGGGCCGGGCGATGAGCGCCCTCCGGGCACAGGCGGTGGAGCAGCGCGAAGGGTTGGCCACGGCCCGCACGGAGGCCGAGGCCGGCCGGGCCGCCCTGGTCGCCCTGCGCGCCGAGATCATCGAGCAGGCCGGACGGATGGACGAGGCCCGGGCCGAGGGCGAGGCGGCGATCCGCCAGATCCGCGACCGCCTCGCCGCGCTCGGTCAGGCCGCGCAGGACAACCACGCGGCCGTCGACCGGATCGCCGGCATCGCCGACGTGATGCAGGACACGGCACGTGGCATCGAGGATGCCCGCAGCCAGCTGTCGCGCGAGCGCGTGCATCTCGCCGCCCTCACCAGCGACGGCAGCGAGGCCGACCAGAGCCTGTCCGAGATCAGGGCCCGCATCACCGCACTGAAGGTCTCGCTCGTGGGGGCGGATGGCGCCTCGACCAGGCCGGGCTCACCGCGCTCCAGCGCGGGCTCTCCGCGAAGTCATTCTAAGACGGCCCGTTCGACGGCCGCGCAGGGCCCAAACTGCGCG
>NZ_JBEXZS010000240.1:0-23737 GCF_040593685.1 Methylobacterium sp. EM32
AACCGGAACTCGGACCAGGCTGACCCGCCGCCCCACCTCGACACGCGCGCTCCTGCGCCAGCCGTGAAATCAAGCCCCAACCCGACAGGCTGCTAGCGGAAAACCCGTCGCCGGGCCGGAGGGAAGAGGCGAGGGCGGCGCGGCCCCGCGTTGTTCACAGGGCTTCGGGGCGCCGTCCGGACCTTGCTGCGGGTCACCGTGCCGGCGACCGCCCTGGCGCTCGTCCCCGGCACGGTCTGCACCATCGCGGTGATGCACGCCCGCCCCTTTGATTCGAACGCCCGATTCGAACGCCCACGACGACGGCCCGCCCTGCGCCTTCGACACCAGCGGGATGCGCTTCCGGCGCGGCGGCGGTTTCGTGTTTCGGCGACGGCTTCGCCCATTCCTGCATCGACGCCGTCGACCGCCTCTACGCCGAAGGGGTCGACGCGCCGCGGATGCTGTCGGTGGGACCGCATCGGCGCATCATCACGGGCCTGGACCGGCCGAACGTCACCTGACCGGCGGCGGGCGCGCGCCCATCGTCACGGCCGCGCGCTCCGCGCCGGGTCCACGGAATCCGGCCGGCCCGGCAGGGCGAGGCCTGAGACCCGCGCGGGCGTGCGCGCGACCACGCGGCCGCGGCGGACCACGTGCAGCCGGGGCGGGCGCAGGCGGATCGCCTCGATCGGATCGCGGGCCTGGAGCACCACGAGGTCGCCGAAGGCGCCGACATGCAGCCCGTACCCGTCGAGCCCCATCACGGCGGCGGCCTCGGTCGTCACCGCCGCGAAACAGGCCTGCATCGCCTCCCGGCTCGTCATCTGCGCCACGTGCAGGCCCATATGGGCGACGTCGAGCATGTCTGCGCTCCCCAAGCTGTACCAGGGGTCCATGCAGCAATCCTGGCCGAAGGCGACGGTGAGGCCCATTGCTCGCTGCTCGGGCACCCGGGTCAGGCCGCGCCGCTTCGGGTAGGTGTCGTGGCGGCCCTGCAGCACGATGTTGATGAGGGGATTGGCGACCACCTGCAACCGCGCCTCGGCCATCAGGGCGAGGAGCTTCGAGACGTAGTAATTGTCCATCGAGTGCATCGAGGTCAGGTGCGAGCCGGCGACCCGCCCCTGGAGCCCGTGCCGCACCGTCTCGGCGGTCAGCGTCTCGATGTGGCGCGAGAGCGGGTCGTCGGTCTCGTCGCAATGGATGTCGACCCGTAGGCCCCGCTCGGCGGCGATCCGGCAGAGGCGCCGTAGCGACTCCGCGCCGTCCTCCATCGTGCGCTCGAAATGCGGGATGCCGCCGACCACCTCGACGCCGCGGTCGAGCGCCCGGATCAGGTTCTCGGCGGCGTTGGGTGCGCGCAGGTAGCCGTCCTGCGGGAAGGCGACGAGCTGGAGGTCGAGATAGGGCGCGACCTGCCGCTTCACGGAAAGCAGCGCGTCGACGGCGAGCAGCCGGTCGTCGCAGATGTCGACGTGGCTGCGCACGGCCAGCAGCCCTTGCGAGACCGCGAGGTCGCAGTAGCGTAGCGCCCGCTCGATCACCGCCTCCGGCGTCAGGAGCGGCTTCAGCTCGTTCCACAGCGCGATGCCCTCGAGCAGCGTGCCGGAGCGGTTGAGCCGCGGCAGGCCGAGCGAGAGCGTCGCGTCCATGTGGAAGTGGCAATCGACGAAGGGCGGGCTGACGAGGAGGCCGGCCGCGTCGATCTCCTCGGCGCCTCTCGCCGGGATGGACGGTTCGATCGCCGCGATGCGTCCGCCCGCGACCGCGATATCGAGGCCGGTGCGGCCGTCGGGCAGGGTGGCGTTGCGGACGATGAGATCGGGGGTCACGCGTGGTCCTTCTGGCCGGTGGGTGCCTATCGCTCGCCGCGGATATAGGGCCGCATCAGGGCCTTCGGGGCGCTGGCGCGGCGCGCGCCGACCAGCAGGGCGGCGATCGACAGGAGGTAGGGCAGCATCAGGAAGACCTGCCCCGGCACCATCCCGCCCGAGGCCTGCTGGAGACGGACCTGGAACGCGTCGAAGGCGCCGAACAGTAAAGCCCCGAGCAGCGCCTTCATCGGGCGCCAGCCGGCGAAGGCGGTGAGCGCGATGCAGATCCAGCCGCGCCCGGCCACCATCTCGAAGAAGAAGGCGTTGAAGGCCGACAGGGTCAGGAAGGCGCCGCCGAGCGCCATCAGGGCCGAACCCGCCACCACGGCGCCGAGGCGCAGCGCGTGGACGTCGATGCCCTGCGCCTCGACCGCGGCCGGGTTCTCGCCGACCGCCCGCACCGCGAGGCCGAGCGGCGTGCGGGCGAGGAACAGGCCGAGCGCCAGGATCGTCGCGATGGCGAGCAGCGTCAGCGCCGTCTGCTGGAACAGGATCGGCCCGATCACCGGCAGGTCGGACAGGACCGGCAGGTCGAGGGGCCGGAACGGCTCGATCCGCGGCGGGCTGGCAGTACCGGGCAGGGCGAGGCGGTAGCCGAAATAGCTGGCGCTGGTGGCGAGCAAGGTCACGGCGAGCCCGCTCACGTGCTGCGACAGGCCGAGCTTCACGGTGAGGATTGCGAGCAGCAGCCCGAGGCCGGCGCCCGTGAGCATCGCCACGAGGACGCCGCCCCACAGCCCGGCCCCGAGATGGACCGCGAGCCAGCCGGTCATGGCGCCGGCGGTCATGATCCCCTCGATGCCGAGGTTGAGCACGCCAGCGCGCTCGCACAGGACCGCGCCAGCGACCCCGAAGATCAGCGGCGTGGCGATCCGGAGCGCCGCGGCCCAGAAGGCGACGGTGAGCAGGAGGTCGAGGCTCGCCTGCATCGCCTCAGGCTCCGGCCGTGGGCTTCGCCGCGCGCCGCAGCCGGTAGCGGGTCATGAGGCCGGCGACCAGCACGGCGATCAGCGACAGGGCGACGATCAGGTTGGCGATGTAGCTCGGCACGTTGACGACCCGGCTCATCGAATCCGCGCCGACGAAGATCGCGGCCACGAACAGGGCCGCCGCGACCGTGCCGAGGGGCGATAGGCCTGCCAGCATCGCCACGACGATGCCCGCATAGCCGTAGCCCGGCGACAGGTCGGCGGCGAGGAAGCCCTTCACCCCCGCCACCTCCCCGGCCCCGGCGAGCCCCGCGAGCGCCCCCGACAGGGCGCCGACGGCGACGAGCGTGATGCCGACCGGCAGCCCGGCGAAGCGCGCGGCGGGCGGCGCCTCGCCGACCGCCCGGATGGCGAAGCCCGCCACCGTCCGGGCCATCAGGCCGTGCAGCAGGAGGGCGGCGCTAAGCGCGACGAGGAGCCCGGCATGCAGCCGCGTCGTCTCGACGAGGCGGGGCAGGGTGGCGGCGTCGACCAGCGGCTCGGATTGCGGCCAGCCCATGCTCATCGGGTCCTTCATCGGCCCCTCGATCATCATCTGCACGAGGAGCAGCACCACGAAGTTGAGGAGCAGGGTCGTCACCACCTCGTCGGCACCGAGCGCCACGCGGGCGAGCGCCGGCCCGACCATCATGGCGGCGCCCGCCAGCGCGCCCGCGCCCAGCACCACGGGCAGGAGGAGGGGCGCCGGCAGGTCGATGGCGCCCGCGCCGGCCGCGACGGCGGCGAGCGCCCCGACATAGAGCTGCCCCTCGGCGCCGATGTTGTAGAGCCGCGCCCGGAACGCGACCGCTGCGGCAAGGCCGGTGAGGATCAGGGGCGTGGCCCGGGTCAGCACCTCGGTCAGGGCGAAGCGCGAGCCGAGCGCTCCTTGCGCCATCGCCGCGTAGGCCTTTCCCAGCGGGGCACCGGCGAGGAGCAGCGGAACGGCTGCGAGGCCGAGGGCCGCGAGGGCCGCGAGGACGGGGACCGCGAGCGCGAGGCTCCGGGAGGGGACGCCGCGGGGCTCCAGGCGGATCATGCGGGCTCTCTCGCGCGCTCGGGCGCCGGCGCGTGGTCCACGCCCTGGCCGGCCATCATCAGGCCGAGGCGGGTGCGGTCGAGCCCCTCGGCCGGCAAGGCCTCGGAGAGGCGGGCGCGGGCCATCACGGCGATGCGGTCGGACAGCGCGAACACCTCGTCGAGATCCTCCGAGATCAGAACGATGCCGGCCCCCCGCGCGCTCGCATCGAGGAGGCGGCGGTGGATCTCGGCCACGGCCCCGACGTCGAGCCCGCGGGTCGGCTGCGCGGCGACGATCAGGGCGGGCGCACCGTCGAGCGCCCGGGCGAGGATGACCTTCTGCATGTTGCCCCCCGACAGGAGCCGGATCGGCGCGTCCGGGCCGGGGCAGCGGATGCCGTAGGCCTCGATCGCTCCTTTTGCCCGCTCGGTCATGCGGCGGCGGCGCAGGAACCCGAACCACTGGAAGCGCCCGCGGATCTCCTCGATCGCCGCGTTCTCGGCCACGCTCATCGCCGGCACCGCGCCCTCGTGGTGGCGGTCCTCCGGGATGCGGCCGATGCCGGCCCGGATCGCCGCGCGCGGATCGAACCGGGTCACGGGCCGGCCCAGGAGCCGCACCGAACCGGCATTCGGCCGGGCCAGGCCGAAGAGAAGGCGCGCCAGCGCCGCCTGGCCGTTGCCGGCCACGCCCGCGATGCCGACGATCTCGCCCGCCCGCACCACGAGGTCGGCCCGGTCGAGCCGGTTGCGCAGGTCGGGCCCTGCCACCGCCACGCCCTCCAGCGCCAGCACCTCCGGCCCCGGCGCCCGCGCGGTGCGGCGCACCGGCGCCACCGCCCGGCCGACCATGAGCGCGGCGAGGTCGGCCCGGTCGGCGCCGGCGGTGGCGCGCTCGGCGACCTTGCGGCCGGCCCGCAGCACGGCGACCCGGTCGCTGCCCGCCACGACCTCGCCGAGCTTGTGCGAGATGAAGGCAATCGCCAGCCCCTGCGCGGCCAGCGCCCGCAGCACGGAGAACAGCCCTTCGCTCTCGGCCGGCGTCAGCACGGCGGTCGGCTCGTCGAGGATGAGGACCCGCGCGTCGCGGTAGAGCGCCTTCAGGATCTCGATCCGCTGGCGCTCGCCGACCGTGAGGCTGCCGACCGGCGCCGCGAGATCGACGGTGAGTCCCGCTCGCGCCATCAGGGCGGCCAGCCGGTCGCGGGCCTCGCCGGTCCGGCGGCGCAAGCGCCAGAGCGGTTCGGTGCCGAGCACGATGTTGTCGAGCCCGCTCAAGGCCTCGGCCAGGGTGAAGTGCTGGTGCACCATGCCGATGCCGGCGGCGAGCGCCGCCCGCGGCCGCCCCGGCGGCAGCGGCACCAGCCGCCCGGTCCCGTCGGCCACCCGCACCGTGCCGGCATCGGCGGTGTAGTGGCCGAACAGGATGTTCATCAGGGTCGTCTTGCCGGCCCCGTTCTCGCCGAGCATCGCCAGGATCTCGCCCCGGTGCAGGGTGAGGTCGATGCCGTCATTGGCGAGAAGCGGGCCGAAGCGCTTGGTGATGCCGCGCAATTCGAGGGCGACGGGGCGGGTTGTCCCGCTCCCGTCGGGGGCCGCGATCCCCGCCACGTCAGGCGGTCGGCTTCGGTTCGGAATCGTCGATCGCGACCTTGAACGCGCCCGAGCGGATCTCCGCCTCCCGCGCCTTGACCTGCTCGATCACCGGGGCCGGCACCAGGGCGGGGTCGAGGGGTGCGAGGGAGCAGCCGCCCTTCGCCATGCCGCTCCACGGCCCGTAATCCTCCGCGCTCCAGCTGCCGTCGATCACCTTGGCGACCGCCCGGTCGATGGTCGGCTCCATGTGCCAGAGCGCCGAGGCGATCACCGTGCCGGGATATTGCGACGACGTGTCGATGACGTTGCCGACCGCCTTGACGCCGCGCTCCTTGGCGGCGTCGGCGACGCCGAAGCGCTCGGCGTAGAGCACGTCGGCCTTGCGCTCGATCATCGCGAAGGCCGTCTCCTTGGCCTTCGGCGGGTCGTACCAGGAATTGATGAACGAGACCAGGAACTTGACGTCCGGATTGACGGAGCGCGCCCCGGCCATGAAGGCGTTCATCAGCCGGTTGACCTCCGGGATCGCGTAGCCGCCGACCATGCCAATGACGTTCGACTTCGTCGCCTTCCCGGCGACGATGCCGGTGAGGTAGGAGGCGTCCTGGATGTAGTTGTCGAAGACCGAGAGGTTCGGCCCCTGCGCCGGGAAGGACGAGCCCATCAGGAAGGCGGTGCCCTTGTAGTCGCCGGCGATCTTGCGCGCCGGCCGCTCCAGGCCGAAGGCCTCGCCGATGACGAGGTCCTTCTTGGCCTCGGCGTATTCGCGGATCACCCGCTCGGCGTCGGTGTTGGCGACGTTCTCGGAATAGACGTAACCGATGTCGCCGCGCGCGGCCGCCGCCTTCAGGGCGAGGTGGATCCGGCTGACCCATTGCTGCTCGATCGGCACCGAGGCGACGAGGGCGACGGAGACGGGCCGCGCCTTCGCGGCCCGGGCCGGACCGCCCAGCAGGCCGGCCAATCCGGCGGCGCCGATCCCCGCCAGCATGGTCCTGCGGCTCGCGCCCAACCGGCCGCCCTCCATCGCACGCCCCGCCATCACTCGCCCCACCCCACGACCACGATCCGTGGCACCCTGTCGTTGCCTGAAAGATGAGCATGGCCGTCCGGGCTCGACAAGGCACATCTTTGAGCAAGCCTGTTCCCGAAAGCGGCAGCCGCGGGCCACGCGATCCGCACGCGACCGTCCGGGTCCCGCATCAGGCCGTCGCGCGCCGCAAAGCCCCCTCGACCCGCTTCCGCTCGCCGGCATCGAGCGGTGGCTGCGGCGGCCGCAGGCACGGATCCGGGATCGCGCCGAGGTGGTGCAGCGCGTGCTTGATCCGCGCCGTGGCCCGGCCGCCCGGCGCGTCGCGGTAGATCGCAACCGCGAGCGGGTAGAGCGCCTCGTGGCACTGCCGGGCGGCGCCCCAGTCGCCCGCCTCGGCGGCGTTCCACAGCGCGACGACGAGGTCCGGGACGACGGCCGCGAGGGAGACCTGACTGCCGAAGCTGCCGATGATGTAGCTCGTCAGAAGGTGCTCGTCGCCCGAGCCCAGGACCTTGAAGTCGGGGCGCAGGGACGTGAGGAGGCGCAGGTTCGCCTCGTATTGCGCGACCTCCCAGCTGCCCTCCTTGATCGCCACGACCTGGTCGAGGCCGGCGAGGCGGCGCAGCGTCGCCGCGTCGTACGCCATGGCGCCGGCGCCCACCGGGGCGCCGTAGAGCATCAGCGGCAGGCCCGTGGCGGCCGCGATCGTGCGGTGATGCAGCACCACGCATTCGGGATCGTGCCCGAGCGCCCAGCTGTTCGGCGGGAAGACGAGCAGCCCGTCGGCCCCGGCCGCCTCGAAGGCGGCGGCCTCCCGCGCCGCCTCCAGGCTCGATTCGGCGTTGACCCCGGACACGATCAGGCAGCCGGCGGGAACGACCCGGCGCGCGGCCTCGATCACCGCGACCTTCTCGGCGCGGTCGAGGACGAAGTTCTCGCCGGCATGCCCGTTGAGCAGGAGACCGCGGATGCCGGGCCGCGTCGCCACCGCGTGCAGGTGCCGCTCGAGGGAAGGCCCGTCGATGGCGAAGTCGGGCCCGGCCATCGGCACGATGGTCGCCGCATGGATGCCCGCGAGGCGCTCGGCGAAGGGGAGGGTGGAGGGCGCGGGGGCGCGGAGCGGCTGGGGCACGGCAGGGGTCCTTCACGCCGCTTCGGGGCGGGCTAGAGCATTGTCCGACGAAGTGGATATCGGTTCGTCGAAGAAAATGCGGTAAAATCAATAATTTAGAGCAACGCTCGATTGCGGCGCAATCGGGCGTTGCTCGATCAGGCGGTCGAGGGGAAAGAGCGGGAGGTCCGGCTCGCGGCCGAGGATGCGCTCGGCCAGCAGCCGCGCGATGTAGGGGCCGCTGGTGTAGCCGGAATGGACCGAGCCGCAGACGAATGCGCCCTCGACCCCCGGAACCGGCCCGGCGACCGGGAGGGCGTCGGCGGTCTCGGCCTCGAGCCCCGCCCAGGCCCGGGCCATCCGGGCGGCGCGCAGGGCGGGGATCGCGTGGCAGGCCAGGCGCACGTTGCCGACGACGCGGTCGGGCAGGAGCTCGACGCCGCCGCGCTCCCGGTCGCCCACCCCCTGCCAGCCGCCGCCGATGACGACGGTGCCGTGGGGGTACTGCTTGAGCGAGAGCAGGCCGTTGGCGATGCCGACCACGGTGCGCATGACCGGGGCGACCCGCTCGCTGACCACGAGCTGGTTGACCAGCGTCTTGATCGGCAGGCGCACGCCGAGCCAGGCCAGCATCGGCTCGATCCAGACGCCGCCGGCGAGGAGGACCCGCCGCGCCCGCACCGTGCCGGAAGCGGTGTCGAGCTCGAAGCCCGATCCGGTCGGCACGACGCCGCGGACCGGATCGTTCTCCCGTAACGCCACACCGGCCTCGATCAGGCCGCGGCGGTAGGCGAGGCCGGTGAGGTAGGCGTTGGCGTAGCCGTCGACCCGGCAATGGCCGGCGAGGCGCACGGCTCCCGACAGGCCGGGCTCGATCCGGCGGGCTTCCGCCCCCGACACGAGGGCGATCGGCGCGCCCGCCTCGCGCCGCCGGCCCGCCCGGTAGGTGAGGAGTTCCTCCTCCGCCGGGGTGAAGGCGAGGGACAGGCCGTCGCAGACCACGACGCCGACATCGTGGCCGAGCCAGTCGCGCGCCGAGGCCCACATGGCGTGGGCGCGCAGCGCGTAGGGCATCAACGCGACCCGGGTCATCTGCATCGTCAGCGTGCCGGCATTGACGCCGGAGGCCTCGCGGCAGAGCGGCCCGCGATCGAAGAGCGCGACGTCCATCCCGCCGCGGGCGGCGAACAACGCCGCCGTGGCGCCGTGGACGCCGCCGCCGACCACCGCCAGATCGTGCATGGTCATAGGGGGGCGGGCTCCGGGATCGGGATGTCGGCGTAGTCGAAATCGCCCATCAGCTCGTCGAAGCCGATCGGGCGGAGCGGCGGGCGGGCCGTGAAGGCGCCGACCGCCTCCCGCGTGCCGACCTGCGCCGCCAGGATCTCGGCGGCGACGTCGCCGCACAGGCGCCCCTGGCACGGGCCCATGCCGCAGCGGGTGAACTGCTTCATCTGATTGACGTCGCGGGCGCCCGCCGCACAGGCCGCATCGATCTCGGCACGGGTCACGTCCTCGCAGCGGCAGACCACCGTCTCGGGGGGAACCGCGCGCACCTGCGCCGGCCGCACCCGCATCATCCCGGCCATCCGGTCGGAGAAGGGTTGTTCACGGGTCATCGCCCGCCGCAGGCGTGCGCTCTCCCGCGCGAAGGCGTCGGGGGCGAGGCGTCCGGCATCCAATGCTGCGGCGAGGCCGGCGAGCTCGCCGGCGAGCGTGGCCATCGCCGCGCCGCGCAGGCCCGCGCCGTCGCCGACGGCGTAGAGGCCGGGGACGCCGGTGCGCCCGGCCTCGTCGGTCACCGGGACGTGGCCGCCGCGCAGGCGGTCGAAACGGTGCGGCGCCCGCAGCAGGCGCGTCACCTCCGCGCCCGGCACCAGCCCGTTGCCGACGCAGAGCGCATCGATCGCGAAGGCGCGCTCGGGGCCGGGCACCGGCGCACCCTCGGCATCGACGGGGCCGATCACCGCGCGCGCGATCTCCTGCGTGCCCTCGGCCCGGCGCAGGGCGTGGCGGAAGAAGATCGGGATGCCGGCCGCCTTCAGGGAGGCCATCCAGCGGGCCCCCTGGGCGAGGAGGCCGGGGCGGGTGAGGAGGTCCGGCAGCGCCCGCAGCCAGTCGCCGCGCCCGACGAGATCGGCGACCCCCACCACCTCGGTCCCGGTTTTGGCGAGGCCGGCGGCGACGGCGAAGAGGAGCGGGCCGCTTCCGGCGACGAGGACCCGGCGGCCCGGGGCGACGCCGTGCGACTTGAGGAGGATGGTCGCGCCCGCCAGCCCCACCACCCCTGGCAGCGTCCAGCCGGGGAACGGCACGACGCGCTCATGCGCGCCGCCGGCCGCGACGAGCCGGCCGGCCGAGACGCGCTCCCAGCGCCCGCTCTCCGCCTCGATCATGTCGAGGTCGAGCGAGGCCCCGACCGACCAGACGGTCCGGCCGAAGAAGGGAATGACGGCGCTGTCGCGCAACGCCGCCCGCAGGGCCTCGCCCCGCGCCTCCGCGGCCGCGACGCCGGGGCGGACCGGCCTGCGCCAGACCTGCCCGCCGGCCGCCGGGTTCTCGTCGATCAGCGCGACGCGCAGGCCGGCCCGGCTCGCGGCGAGCGCCGCTGCGCCGCCCGCCGGACCCGCGCCGAGAACGGCGAGATCGACATCGTGCCGGATGGGCCCGCTCATCGTGCGGCCCCCTCGGCCGCACCCGCGCCCCGGAGGCTGACGACCATGCCGTCGCGGACCACTGTGACGCAGGCGCGCCGGACGCGCCCGTCCACCGTGATCGCGCATTCCTGGCAGATGCCCATCATGCAGAAGGCGCCGCGCGGGGCGCCCGCCCGCGGGCTTGCGCGCAGGTGCCGGCGGCCGCGCGCCAGCAGCGCGGCGGAGAGGATCTCCCCCGGCTCGACCTGCCATTCCACGCCATCGACCGTGATCCGCATCGTCATCCGATCCCGCTTTGCCTGCCAAGGAGGCACCAGCGACCTACAAACTGCGCTTTACAGGAATTACGAATGTATACATTTTGCAGACCGAAAGCGCAACCGCCATCGCCCGGTCGGTGCCCGCGCCGCCCCTCGGACCCCCTCGCGACCAGGAGACACCCCATGATCGGATTCGGGACGCTCAGGACCACCCTCGCCGCCGGGCTCGCGGCCCTCGCGCTGGCCACGACGTCTCTGGCACCGGCCGCCGCCCGGACGCTCGACGAGGTCATCGCCTCCGGGACCCTGCGGGTCGGCGTCAACCCGACCCTGCCGCCGTTGGGCAAGTTCGACGAGACCAACACCATCGTCGGGTTCGACGTCGACTTCGCCACCGAGATCGCCAAGACGCTCGGCGTGAAGCTCGAAGTGGTCCAGGTCGGCTCGCCCGACCGCATCCCCTTCGTCACCTCGGGCAAGATCGACGTCGTGATGGGGGCGATGACACGGACGCCGGAGCGCGCCAAGGTCATCGAGTTCACGGTGCCGGTGCATACCGAGGTGCTCGGCGTCCTCACCACCGAGGACCAGCCCTACCAGGACTGGAAGAGCCTGAACCTGCCCGGCGTCACCTTCGTCGAGGTTCGCGGCTCGACGCCGGTCAAGTTCATCGCCGACAACCTGCCCCAGGCCAAGGTGACGCTGCTCGACAATTATCCCGACGCCGTCCGGGCCCTGTCGCAGAAGCGCGGCACCGCCATGATCGACGTGATCGACTTCATGGGCGAGCACATGCGCAACTACCCGAACACCAAGTGGAAGATTTTGCCAACCCCGATCGACACCTATTACTGCAGCATGGGCGTCGCCCGGAACGCGACCGGCCTCAAGGACTGGCTGAACGTGGCGATCTTCGACATGCACCGGCGCGGCCGGACCGCCGAATTGTGGAAGAAGTGGTTCGGCATGGACATGATCGCGCCGGTCCAGGCCTCGCCGTACTTCTGATCCGGGATACCCGCCCCGGGGCGCCGGCCCCGGAACGCCCCGACGAGGACGACCGATGGGATACACCTTCCAGTTCGGGCAGGTCTGGCCGTTCCTGCCCCGCTTCCTCGACGCCGCCCTGGTCTCGCTGCAGCTCGCGCTCCTGGCCTTCTGCGGCGGCCTCCTCCTCGGCACCGCCGGGGCGGCGATCCGCACCTATGGCGGGCCCGTCGCACGCCGGGCGGTGAAGCTCTACGTGACCGCCTTCACCAACACGCCGCAGCTGGTGCAGATCTACTTTTTGTACTTCGCTCTGCCGGATGCCGGCCTCGTCCTGTCCTCGTTCACGGCGGTGCTGATCGGTATGACGCTGAACGCCGGCGCCTACCTCACCGAGATCCAGCGCGCCGGCTTCGAGAGCGCCCGGCGCTCGGAGCTTGAGGCCGCCGCGGTGCTGGGCTTCTCCCGCCTGCAGCAGATCCGCTACGTCGTCCTGCCCCACGCGATGCGGGTGCTGCTGCCGCCGCTCTCCTCCCACTTCATCATCATGACGCTCGGCACCTCGATGGCCGCGGTGTTCGGCGTCGAGGAACTGACGGGCGAAGCGCTGACCCTGTCCTCGCAGACCTTCCGGTCGGTGGAAGTCTTCCTGATCGTCGCCGGGTTCTACGTCGCGCTGACGCTCCTCGCCTCGCTGGCGATCGGGCTGTTCGCGCGCCTCGCCTTCCGGGTCCGGGTGAGGCCGATTTAGATGGTGAGGCCGCTCTAGATGCTGGAAACGATCCTCGCCGAGTGGCCGCGTTTCGCCACGATCTACAACGTGACGTTCCTGGCCCGGGCCGCCGCGACGACCCTGGCGCTCTCGGCGGTCGGCGTCGTCCTCGGCAGCCTGATCGGGGTGGCGGTCGCGGTCGTGGGGCGCACGCAGGGTTCCTGGCTCCTGCCGCTGCGGCTCGTCGCCCGGCTCTACACCGAGCTGTTCCGCCGGGTGCCGTTCCTCGTCACCCTGATGCTGACCTTCTACCTCGTCCAGGCCTTGGGCGCCGACATGCCCCTCGCGGTGGTGGCCGGGATCGCCGTGACGCTGATCGCCGGAGCCTACCTCGCCGAGATCGTGCGCGCCGGGCTCGCCGCCATCCATCCCAACCAGTGGGAGGCCGCGGCGACGATGAACTTCACGCTGCTCCAGACCATCCGGCTCGTCGTGCTGCCCCAGGCCTGGCCGCTGATCCTGCCCCCGGCCTTCGGCTTCTTCGTCATGTTCATCAAGGATACGGCGCTCGCCTCGCAGATCGGCGTGATCGAGCTGACCTACGCGGCGCGGGTCCTGAACAACAAGGGGTTCTCGGCGAGCCTCAGCTTCGGCTGCGCGCTGGTGCTCTACTTCGCCCTGTCCTACCCGCTCGCCCGTCTCGGGGCCAGATTGGAGACCCGCCTTGCCGGACCTCGTCATCCGCGGCCTTGATGCCCATTACGGCGCGATCCAGGTCCTGTCCGGCCTCGACCTGCACGTGGAGCGAGGGGCGACGGTCGGGCTGATCGGCCCGTCCGGGTCGGGCAAGAGCACGATCCTGCGCACGGTGCTGGGCCTCCTGCCGCCGACCCGCGGCGAGATCGTGCTCGATGGGCGCCGGGTCGATTACGGCCGGGCCGCGGACGTGCGCGCCTTGCGCGAGCGCGTCGCCGTGGTGTTCCAGCAATACAACCTGTTCCAGAACATGACCGTGATGCAGAACGTCTGCATCACGCCGGTCAAGATCCGCGGCCGGCCCCGGCGGGAGGTCGAGGACGAGGCGCGCCGGCTGCTCGCCAAGGTCGGGCTCGGCGACAAGCTCTCGGCCTATCCCGACCAGCTCTCGGGCGGGCAGCAGCAGCGCGTCGCCATCGCCCGCGCCCTGGCGCTGCGGCCGGAGATCCTGCTCCTCGACGAGGTGACGGCGGCGCTCGATCCCGAGCTGGTGGCGGAGGTGCTCGACACGATCCGGCTGCTCGCCCGCGAGGGCATGACCATGATGATCGTGTCGCACGAGATGGGCTTCATCCGCGAGGTGTCCTCCCGCGTCGTGTTCATGGCCGAGGGGCGCAAGGTCGAGGAGGGCGCGCCGGCGCAGATCTTCGACGCGCCGCAGGAGGCGCGCACCCGGAGCTTCGTCTCGAAGATCCTGCGGCACTGAACGGAGCGGCGAACCCAGCCTTCAGCGCACGGTGGCGAGGGCGAAGCGCTGGAGGCTGCGGAGATGGGCCTGCACGGCCTTGCGGGCGGCCTTGCCGTCCCCGCCCGCCAGGGCGTCGAGGATCTGGGCGTGCTCGCGCAGGTCCGGCGCGACGCGGTCCTGGAGCCGGGCGATCTCGAACAGGCGGGTGGTCACGCGCAGGCGCCGGATCATCTGCGCCAGCACGTCGTTGCCGCTGTTGCGGGCGAAGAGCTCGTGCAGGGCGTCGTCCGATTGCCAATGCGCGTCGGTATGGAGCGCGGTCGCGCTCACCTGGAGTCCGGCGATCTCCCGGCGCACGGCGGCGATCTCGGCCACCGGGATGTGGCCGCAGGCCGCCTCGGCGGCCTCGGGCTCGAGGATCTCGCGGACCTTCAGGCTCTGGAGATACTCGCCGAGATCCACGTGGCGCACGACGAACGAGCGTCCGCCCCCCTTCACCACCAGCCCCTCGCCCTCGAGGCGCTGCAGGCCCTCGCGCAAAGGCGTGCGGGAGACGCCGAGCTGGGCCGCCAGCTTCGCCTCGACGATGCTGTGGCCGCCCCGCAGCTGCCGCCGGCGGATCATCGCCGTGACGGAGCGATGGACGAGGGCGACGAGGTTGGGGGGCGACGCCGCCTCGCCGGCAGCGGTGACGCCCGGTGCGACGCCCCTCGGTTCGTTCTCCAAGACCGCTTCGCCCGCCCGGTTCGTCCTGTGATCGCCGGCCCGTATTGTATGCAAAATGAACGCATTTGCAACGCCGCGGCGCTGCGATCACCGCACCCCGGCCGCCCGGCCGCCCGGCGATGACGTCGACGAAAAAAGTGCAGTTTCCCGCCGTCTACCGCCCCGCCGGACCTCAGCGAGGCGCCTTCGCGGCGGCGGCCCGGCGCGAGCGGCGCTCGACGCGGCGCGTCGCGGTCTCGCGCAGATGCGCCTCGATGGCGGCGTTGGCCCGGCCGCGCATCGCCCGGATCGCCTCGACGTCGTCGAAGGTCTCGGGGAAGCGGCGCGACAGCCACAGGTAGGCGCTGGCGAGCTTGACCGTGCGCTCCTGGTAGTCGAGCTCGCCGTGGAGGTTCGCCCGCAAAGCCGGCACGCCGGCGCCGGCGGCGCGGGCTTGCGTCCAGCGCTCCAGAACCGCCATCGCGACATCGTCGCGCCGGTCGACCGGGCAGACGGAGAAGACGAACTTTTCCTGGATCGGCAGGCGCGCCCGGTCGACCAGCCGGGCGACCTCGAGGATTTCCTCCAGGGCCGAGGGCTGGAACGGCGAGCCGTCGTAGAAGGTGGCGCGGGCGAAATGCGCCAGCACCTCGCGCAGGCTGTCGGTCCCCATCTCCTGGGCGACCGAGGTGATCGCCTGAAGGTCGGGCCGGACGAAGAACCGGGTGTCGGCGGCCGGCGCCGTCGGCGCGCCGGCGAGGGCGGTCCGCAACGGCGCGACGCCATCCTCCTCGCAGGCCGCCACGTAGCCGACGTCCTGGTGACCGTAGCGGCCGGCCCGGCCGGCGATCTGCCGGATCTCGGAATTGGTCAGCGCCCGCTCGCCGATGCCGTCGTACTTGCGCACCGCCGAGAACACGACGCGCTTGAGCGGCCCGAGATTCAGGCCCATGCCGATCGCGTCGGTGGTGACGAGCACGTCGGCCTCGCCGGTGCGGAAGCGCGCGGCCTCGGCCCGGCGCACCTCCGGCGAGAGCGCGCCGTAGATCGTCGCGACGCGGTGGCCGGCCGCCACCAGGATCTCGCGGTTCTCGTGCACGGCCCGGCGCGAGAAGGCGACGACGGCATCGCCCGGCGCGACGTGCTCAAGCGGCACCGGCGCTTCCAGCAGCACGAGCGGCGTCTTGCGCACGAAGGGGACGACCTCGAGCGACTCGCCCGCCGCTTCGGCCGCCCGGCGAACATAGGCGAGGGCATCGTCCGAGCCGCAGACGATCACGGTCCTGGCCGGCACGCCGAACAGCGCGTTGGTCCAGGCCCAGCCGCGGTCGGGATCGGCGAGCATCTGGATCTCGTCGATCACCGCGACCTCGACCGGGCGCGTCAGGTCCGCCGTCTCGATGGTGCGCGCGGTGTGGGTCGGGGCCGCCTCGCCGAGCACCTCCTCGCCGGTGACCATGCCGGCGCGCAGGCCCCGCTCCAGGAGCGCCTCGTAATTCTCCAGAGCCAGGAGGCGCAGGGGGGCTAGGTAGGTGCCGGTCGCCGCCTCGGTCAGGACTTTCAGGGCGGCGTAGGTCTTGCCCGAATTGGTCGGCCCCATGTGGAACACGATGCGCCGGCCGAGCCGGCGCGCCGAGGCGAATTTCTCGATGTAGGCGCCGAAGCCGACCCGGTCGCGCAGGCGCCGGAGCCGGGAATCCTGGTGCGCCACCACGCGGGCGCGCTTGCGCACCGGCGTGAGGGTCGGGAACAGCGACCGGCCGAGCTCGTCGGTCAGGGGGAAGGGGTGGGAGCGCAGCGAGCGGTCGAGCTGGGCGAGATAGGCCGCGGCATCGGCCCCGACCTCGCGCAGGTCGAGGCGGATCTGCTCGCGCAGGCGCTCGACCGGCCGGCGCAGCTCGTCCGCCGCTCGGGCCGCGACCTGCGCCACCGCGGCGCGCAGGTCGTCGAGCCGCCAGCGCGGGTCGTTGCGGTGCGCCATGCCGCGCAGGAGCCCGGCGACCTCGGCGTCCGGCGGCGCGTCGATCCGCAAGCCGAGGCGGTCGTCGTCGAGGAGCGGGATCGTGGCACGCACGCTCCAGGCGATGGCGCCGCTGCCCGAGACGGCCGCCCGGAGCGCCGGCACCGTCCGTTTCAGCGCCTCGATCCCGGTCTCGGCGAAGGCGCGCTCGGCCTTCATCGCGCGCAACGCGCGCGCGACCCGGGCCTCGTCGGCCTCGCCGTTGAACTCGGGCAGTCCGAGCCGGCCCTGCAGCGCCTCGAGGTCGACCGAGCGCGGCGGCAAGCCGAGTTGCGCCACGATCTCGCTCAGGATCTCGGTCGTGGGTCGGACGCGCCTGCGTGCCACGGTTCGTGCTCCTTTCGGTCCCGCCCGAAGGGCAGGGGCCACCGCCGCGCCGACGGCATTCTCCCCGATATCTTAGCGGGTGCGCCCGGGACGAACAGGGCGGGACCGCGCCGCAGGCGTGGCGCTGCACCGCGATTCGCCGGGCGGCAGGAGAGGCGGGCGACGATTTTCGGGCCGGCCGGCATCCTCCTCGTCCGATCATGCTCTAACTGACGGAGGTGAGCCGGCCGCCGACGACAACGAGCGCCGGCCCGAGGGAGGATCCCGATGAGACGACGGACGGTCGGCGGCCTCGCGCTGCTCTGTGTCATGGCGTTCGGGGGCTTGGCGTTCGGCGGCGGGCTCGCGCTCGGCCAGGCCTCCGGTCCGGCCCCCGGCCGGCAGCCGCGCTTCCTCCAGCTCACCCTCGACGCCCTCAACGAGCGGCAGCGCCCGCTCGGCGAGAAGATCCTGAAGATCTCCAGCGTCGGGCTCGCCGGCCCCTACAACCCGATGATCCGCAGCCCCGAGATGGCGCAGCGGATGTACGACCTCCTCGATTACCTGCGCTGGCACACCTCCGTGCCGACGCGCCTCAACGAATTCGCCATCCTGATCCAGGGGCGGCTGTGGCGCTCGCAGGTCGAGTGGTTTGCCCACTACCCCCTCGCCCTCAAGGCGGGGCTGTCGGAGGAGGTCGCCGCCGACCTCAAGGCCGGCCGGCGCCCGCGCGGCATGAAGCCCGACGAGGAGGCGGTCTACGATTTCTGCATGGAGCTCTCGACGAAGCACGCGGTCTCCGACGAGACCTTCGCCCGGGCGAAGGCGGTGCTGGGCGAGCAGGGCGTCGTCGACCTCACCGCCTTGTCGGGCACCTACGTCACGGTGGCGATGCTCCTGAGCATGGCCGAGGAGGGCGTCCCGCCCGGCAAGGAGCCGCCGTTCAAGCCCGGCGAGCCGTGACGGCCGGAGCGATCGACCCGCCCGGGGATCGCCCGATCCCCGGCCCATGACGCGACCGGCGAGCCCGATGGCGGAGGCAGGGCGATCGGCCCGCTTCCGCCCGCGCCCGGCCGCTCAGCCCGGACCGCCGGGCTCGACCGCCGCGTCGAGCAGCGCCGTTGCCCGGTCGGGGTCGAGATCGCCGGACCGGGCGATCAGCACCAGGCGGGCCGCGACGCCGTCCCGCGCCGGCACGGCCGTCGGCACGACCGTCGCGCGGGTGCCGACGAGCTGGAACAGCATCGGCCGGTCGGGCTGGTGGGCGAAGGTCACGAACCCCTTCGCGCGCAGGAGGTGCGGCGCGAGCCGGCCGATGGCGGCCTGGAACCGCGCGAGGGCGAGCGGACGGCGCGCCGTCCAGCTTAAACTGTCGAAGCACTCCGTCGCCACGAGGCGGGCGGTCCCGCCGGCCTCCGCCGGAGGGCTTTCCGCGCGCAAGGGGCGGTCCTCGCCGGAGAACAGGAGGTCCGCCGCCGGGACCGCGCCCGCCGCGAAGGTGAGGCGGGCCGGCTTGTGGCGGGCGAGGCCGGCGCGGACGCGCGCGAGATCGGGCTCCTCCACCAGGTCGGTCTTGGCGACGACGCAGAGGTCCGCCGCCGCGACCTGCGCGCGCCACAAGCGGTCGTCGAAGAGGTCGGGGCGGTCGGCGAGGTGGCGGGCATCGACCACGGTGACGACGGTGTCGAGCGGGGTCGCGGCGAAGACCGCCGGGTCGAGGAGCGCGCGCACGATCTCGGCCGGGTCCGCCGCGCCGCTGGTCTCGATCACGATCGCGTGCGGCGCCGGGTCCCGCCGCAGCAGGGTCGCCAGCGAGCGCATCAGGTCACCCTGCAGGCTGCAGCAGATGCAGCCGTTGCGCAGGCTGACGACGCCGTCGGCGGAGAGGCCGAGCAGGTCGGCATCGACGTCGATCGCACCGAAATCGTTGACGAGGGCGGCGAGGCGCCGGCCGCCGGGCGCGCGCAGGAGCCCATTGACCAGGGTGGTCTTGCCGGCCCCGAGGAAGCCCGCGACCAGGACGACCGGAACGCTCACGCGGCGACCGGCCGCCGGACCGGCCGGCCCGGCCGCGCCGCGCGCACCAGCTGCCCCCCGGCGATCACCGCCTCGCCGCCGACGAAGAGGTGGCGCACGCCCTCGGACGGGCGGTTGGGGTGGCGGAAATCGGCCCGGTCGGTCAGAGCCGCGAGGTCGAAGCAGACGATGTCGGCGTCGCAGCCGGCCTTGAGGCGCCCCTTGGCCCGCATCATCGGCGTGCTCGCCTCCAGGATCTGCGCCGGGATCAGCGCGCACTTGGCGAGCCCCTCGCTCAGCGGCAGCGTGCCCCGCTCCCGCACCCACTCGCGCAGGAAGCGGGTGAAGGTGCCGCTCGAGCGCGGATGCGAGACCGCCTCGTCCGGCAGCGGCCAGTCCTCGCCCTCGTAGGTCGCGCCGTCGGGCATCAGCCACGGCACGGCGTCGGAGGCGATGGCGCCGCCGGGAAACAGCACCGAGACGTCGAGGAGCGCGCGGTGGTGCTCGCTGCCCGCGACGTCGAGGAAGTGCCACAGCACCAGGGCGCCCGGATCCTCGGCTTGCGCGGCCAGCACCTCGTCGCGGTCGGCGAAGCGGCGGCCCGAGGCCAGGGTCTCAACCGAGCCGTAGCCGCTGCCGGTGCGCTCGGGGAATGCCGGGTCGGCGAAGAACACCGCGCCGATCACCGTCGAGCCGGTGCCGTAGGGATAGGCCTCGACCGTGACCTTGAGCCCCTGCCGTTGCGCAGTGCGCACGAGTTCCGCCGAGCGCTCGACGTCCTGCAGGCTCGTCGAGTTGAAGTGGCAGATATGCATGTGGGCGCCAGTCGAGCCGGCGAGCCCGATCAGCCGCGTATAGGCCTCGACCGAGCTCAAGGGATCGATGTTCGCCATGTAGGCGACGTGGGTGAAGGTCGGCGTGCCGGCTTCCGCCGCCAGGCTGCACAGCTCCGAGAGCTCCTTCACCCCGGTGCCCGGCGCGTAGGCGTTGGGAAAGCCGATGCCGATGGCGCCCTGGTCGAGGCCGGCCCGGACGCGCGCGACGATGTCGGCGGTCTCGGCCGGGCTCGCGACCGCGTCGGCCCAGCGCCGGTCCTGCATGGCGCGGCCCATGCCGGCGATGCTCGATTCGGTCTGCTGCGCGGTCATCGCGGCGATGCGGGCGAAGACCCAGCCGGTCGAGGCGCCGTAATTCAGCACCCGGCCCGCATGGGCCTGCTCGTCGTACCAGCGCGCCACCGGCCAGACCCCGAGCTCGAGCTCGAGCGCGGTCGTCACGCCGTCGAAGGCCTGCATCCGGTCGGCCGGCACGCATTGGCCGTGGGCGTGGAGGTCGATGAAGCCGGGCGCCACGACGAGCCCGTCGACCGCCAGATTCCGCCGCGCCGGACCGAGGTCGCGCCCGATCCCGGCGATCCGGCCGCCTTCGACCGCGACGTCGGCGATCCCGTCGAACCCGCTCTCGGGATCGACCACCCGGCCGCCGCTCAGGACAAGATCATGCATGCGCTCGACGCCCCGCGACGGCAGTTCCACGACTGTATGGCACAGGTGTACCGCCCTCCGCATCGATCGTCACCCGCAGGCCGCCGCGCGCCACCCCGGTCGAGGGGCGGGCGCCGATGCCGTCGCGACCATGCCGCGTTTCCGGCCATCGTCCTTGCCGGGAGGCCGCGACGCGGCGATGCTGGGTGCTGGCGATGGAGGGATCCGGTGACCAAGACCCGCCGCGTGGGCCTGTTCCTGTGTCCCGAATTCGACTTCATGAGCCTGGCCGTCACGTCGGCCTTCGCCGCGGCGAACCGCCACGCGGGGGCGGTCCTGTACGATGTCCGTCTCCTGTCCGAGCAGGGCGGGCCGGTCCGCGCCGCGCTGGGTGCCGATCTCACGACCGATCCGATCCGGGACCTGGCTGCCTACGACACGATCCTGGTGGCGGCCGGCATCGTCATCCCGGAGACGACGCCCATCCTCGCCGCCGCGCTCCGCGCCGCCGCACGAGCAAGGCGCCGGGTCGCCGGGCTGTGCCTCGGCTCCTTCGTCCTCGGCGAGGCCGGCCTGCTCGACGGGCGCCGCGCGACGACGCATTGGCGATACGCGCAGCTGTTTCGCGACCGATACCCCGCCAGCACGCTCGAGATCGACAAGATCTACATCGCCGACGGCACCATCTGGACGTCGGCCGGCATGTCGGCGGCCATCGATCTCGCGGTCGGCATGATCGAACGCGATCACGGGCGGGACCTCGCCCACAGCGTGGCACGCGGCCTCGTGATGGAGCGGCGGCGCGCCGGCGGCCAGGCGCAGCACTCGGCCCTGCTCGACGTCGATGCGCCGAGCGACCGCGTCCAGGCCGTGCTGGCCTATGCGCGGCGCAACCTGCACCTGCCGCTCACCACCGAGGCGCTCGCGGCCGTGGCCTGCCTCAGCCCGCGCCAGTTCACGCGGCTGTTCCGGGCGGAGACGGGCACCTCGCCCGCCAAGGCCGTGGAGGCGATCCGTGTCGAAGCCGCCCGGCTGATGCTGGAGCAGAGCCGCCTGCCGATCGAGGAGATCGCGCGGGAAACGGGCTTTGCCAACCGCGAGCGGATGCGCCGCTCCTTTCTGCGCGTCCACGGCGAGGGGCCTCGCACCATCCGCCAAGCGGCCGGACCGCTCGCCGTCGCATGACGCGGCGGCCGGCCCATCGCCGGGCGAGGCGCGACCGAGTTTGTCCGAAAAGGTGGCGTCAACGTCCCTGACCGCGGCGGCGCCCGGACGCCGATAAGCTAACATGAGGCGAAGCCGGAGCCCTCCTCGGCTCGGTCCGGCCGCACGCGAGCGACGCGACGTGGATGGTGGGAGCATCCCGCGACGGGCCGTGCCGCTCGTCGTCGGTGCGAAGAAGCGCCCCACCCGGGCGCGCCACCCCGCGGGCGGTGCTCGCATCCCCGATGGTCCCCGGCGTCCTCCAGCGCCCGCCCTCGCCGGACCGGTCATCCGGCCGGCCGAGGGACGTTCCCCGACAGGTGCCTCATGTTCGATCTGTCCATCAACGGGCGATCCCGCCGCGTCGATGTCGAGCCCGACACACCGCTGCTCTGGGTCCTGCGCGACACGCTGCGGCTGACCGGCACCAAGTACGGCTGCGGCATCGCGCAATGCGGCGCCTGCACCGTGCTGATCGACGGCCAGGCGACGCGCTCCTGCCAGGTGAGCGTCGACGCGGTCGGAACAGCCCGGGTCGAGACGATCGAGGCGGTCGAGACCGACCCGGTCGGCCGCCGGGTCGTCGAGGCCTGGGTCGCCGCCCAGGTCCCGCAATGCGGCTACTGCCAGTCGGGCCAGGTGATGGCCGCGACCGCGCTCCTGCGCGAGACGCCCAAACCCAGCGACGCGGACATCGCGGACGCGATGACCAACCTGTGCCGCTGCGGCACTTACAACGCCATCGCCGCCGCCGTGCGGCGGGCCGCGGCCTGACGGGAGGCGAGCATGGACCAGCTCCTGCGGAATCCTCCCGCCGCTTCCGCGGTCGTCGCGAACCTCTCCCGGCGCAATCTCCTCGGCGCCGCCGCCGGCGCGCTGGTACTCGGCATCGCGCTGCCCCACCGGGCCCGCGCCGAGGCGCAGGGACCGGCGCAGGGACCGGCGGAAGGCGCCGGCGCCATCGCGCAAAAGCCCGGCACCCGCGTCCCGGCCTTCCTGGAGATTCGCCCCGACGGCACGGTCCGCTTCCTGTCGCCCTTCGTCGAGGGCGGCCAGGGCATCGCCACCGGCATGGCCCAGATCGTCGGCGAGGAACTCGACCTCGACCCGGCGCGGTTCCAGGTCGAGTGCGCCCCGCCCGGCCCCGACTACGCGGTCGTCAACGGCATCCGCATGACCGGCGGCAGCTTCTCGACCCGCTCCAGCTACCCGCTGATGCGCCAGCTCGGGGCCACCGCCCGCGACATGCTGCTGCGCGCGGCGGCCGCGCGGCTCAAGGTGCAGGCGGCCGAGCTCACCACCCGCGACGGCACCGTGATCCACGCCGCCTCCGGCCGCACCCTCGCCTACGGGGCGCTGGCCGCCGACGCAATGGTGCTGAAGCCGAACGAGGACGCAGCCCTGCGCGACCCCAAATCCTTCCGCTACATCGGCAAGCCGGTGGCCCGGATCGACGTGCGCGACAAGGCGACGGGCCGGGCGGTCTACGCCATCGACCAGGCGGTCGAGGGCATGCTCCACGCGGCGGTGGCGCACGCGCCGCATCCGGGCACCGAACCGGTCGGTCTCGACAACGAGGCCGCGGTCCGGGCGATGCCGGGCGTACACTCGGTCCACCGCCTGCCCGGGGCCGTCGCGGTCGCCGCCGACAGCTGGTGGCGGGCGCGCAAGGCCGTCGCGGCGCTGGCCGTGCGCTGGAGCGCCCCGAAACCGACCGGCCTCGATACCGTCGCGGCCGACTTCTCCTCCGACGGCCTGCTCGCGGGCTTGAAGGGCTCGGCGGAGACCGGCCACGCCGCCGAAGCGGAGGGGGATGCGGCGGCCGCCTTCGCCGGCGCCGCCAAGGTGGTCGAGGCGGAGTACGCCGCGCCCTACCTCGCCCATGCGCAGCTCGAGCCGCCCTCGGCGCTCGCGCGCTTCAATCCCGACGGCACCCTCGACGTCTGGCTGCCCAACCAGATGCCGGAGCTGTTCCAGAGCATCTCGGCCAAGGTCGCCGGCGTCCAGCCCGACAAGGTCCGGATCCACTCGCCGATGCTCGGCGGCTTCTTCGGCCGGCATTTTCCCTACGAGTCCGGCAACCCGTTTCCCCAGGCGATTCTGCTCGCGCGGGCGACCGGCCGGCCGGTGAAGGTGCTGTGGTCGCGCGAGGAGGAGTTCGCCCGCGACGGCCTCCGGCCCTTGAGCTTCAGCCGCTTACGCGCCGCCCTTGACGCGGCCGGGACCCCGACGGCGATCGAGGTGCGCACGGTCGGCGAGGGACCGATCGGCCGCTATTTCGGCGCCCTGATGAAGACGCCGGTCGACCCATCCGCGGTCGAGGGCCTCGTCGAGAAGCCCTACGCGATCCCGAACCGGC
>NZ_JBEXZS010000241.1:0-1577 GCF_040593685.1 Methylobacterium sp. EM32
GCTAGCAGCCTGTCGGGTTGGGGCTTGATTTCACGGCTGGCGCAGGAGCGCGCGTGTCGAGGTGGGGCGGCGGGTCAGCCTGGTCCGAGTTCCGGTTGATGAGCAGCCAGGCTGGTCATCAAAAGGATTTCTATCGGTCACGGAAGGAGTTAGCTTTTCGGTATGGCCAACTTCCTCCCGTTCGATCGCGACCAGCCGTTCCTGCTGCCGCCGGATCTCAAAGCCTGGATCCCCGGCGACGATCTCGCTCACGTCGTGATCGCCGCCGTCGAGCGGGTGCCCCTGCACAGCTTTGTCATCCCCCGCCGCACCGGTGGCAAGCCGCAGTACAATCCCCGCCTGATGTTGGCGCTGCTGATCTATTGCTACGCCAACGGCCTGTTCTCGTCCCGTCGCATCGAGCGCGCCACCTACCGCGACATCGCGGTCCGCTTCATTGCCGCCAACCAGCATCCTGACCACGACACGATCGCCACCTTCCGCCGGACCAACGCACAGGCCTTCGAGGCGGCGTTCCTGCAGGTGCTGCTGCTGGCTCGCGAGACCGGGCTGCTGCGCCTGGGCACGGTGTCGATCGACGGCACCAAGATCGACGCCAACGCCTCCAAGATCCGCTCCGTGCGCTACGACCGGGCGGTCGCGTTGCGCGAGCGGCTCGCCGCCGACATCGCGGCGCTCACCGCGCAGGCCGAAGCGGCCGATGCCGAGCCCGATCCCCAGGCCCTCCCTGGCGAACTGGCCCGACGCGACGTGCTCAAGGCCAAGCTCGACGAGGCCTGCGCCCGCCTCGAAGCTCAGGCGCAAGCCGAGGCTGACGCGGCCCGCCCAGCCTACGAGGAGAAGAAGGCCGCCCATGCCGCCCGCAAGGGCCGGCGCGGCCCACCGCCGTCGCCCCCCGACCCGACCCCGCCAGCCGACCGTCAAAGCAACCTCACCGATCCCGACTCGGCGCTGATGCGCCGCTCCAGGACGGCCGAGTACCGGCAGGCCTACAACGCCCAGGCGGTGGTGTGCGCCGAGGGCTCCCAGCTCATCCTGGCCACCGGCCTGAGCGCCAGCGCCTCGGACGCGCCGAGCCTGGCCCCGACCATCCTGGCGATGGAGCCCACGCTCGGCCTGCCCGCCGCCGTGCTGGCCGATTGCGGCTTTGGCAGCCGCGAGGGCGTGGAACAATTGCAGGCCCGCGGCATCGACCCCTTGGTGGCGATCGGGCGCACCCAGCCGCACCGCCCCTACGACTTCCGGCCACCGCCGGCCGTCAAACCCGAGCGGCAGATCAAGGAGCCCTGGCGTCTGGACATGAAGGCCAAGCTGGAGACACCCGATGGTCAGGCTCTCTACAAGCGCCGCAAGCAGACCGTGGAACCCGTCTTCGGCATCATCAAGAGCGCCATGGGCTTCCTGCGCTTCCACCTGCGCGGCCTCGGCCCCGTCGCCGGTGAATGGACCATCGTCGCCCTCGCCTACAACTGCCGGCGCGTCCACCGCTTGTGCCACGCCTGAGACCTTACGGCCCGCCCCACCCCCACAAACGACACGCCCGTCACAGCAAAATACCAATCCGACAGGCTGCTAGG
>NZ_JBEXZS010000242.1:0-28414 GCF_040593685.1 Methylobacterium sp. EM32
CCTCACTTTTTTTTTAATTATACGGGCACCACCGTGATCTACACCTAACCCTTCTTCGGCAGCGTCACTGGTGAATATGATACAGGTCCCCAACCCCCGATACTCCCACGGGGAACGACCGCACACTGGAACGGTTATCGGGTATGCCGCCCGGCTCGTGAGCCGCGCGCCTCTCTCGGCGCGCGGCCGTACCGGGCCTCCTCATGATCGATGGCAGACCCATGCTGAGCGACAGCAGCTCCTCCGCCCCACCGGGAACGATCCCGGTCACCCTCACGGTCAACGGGCAGGAGCGCAAGCTTCGGGTCGCGCCCTGGACCACCCTCCTCGACCTCCTGCGCGAGGAGCTCGACCTCACCGGAACCAAGAAGGGTTGCGACCACGGCCAGTGCGGCTCCTGCACGGTGATCGTCGACGGCAAGCGGATCAATTCCTGCCTCGCCCTGGCGGTGCAGAAGGACGGCGCCACGGTCACCACCATCGAGGGCCTGTCCTCCGGCAGCTTGCACCCGGTCCAGGCGGCCTTCGTCGAGCACGACGCGTTCCAGTGCGGTTACTGCACGCCGGGCCAGATCATGTCCGCGGTGGCGCTGATCGAGGAGGGCCGGGCCCGCTCGCGCGAGGAGATCCGCGAGCACATGAGCGGCAACATCTGCCGCTGCGGCGCCTATTCCAACATCGTCGACGCCGTCGAGGACGTGCTGAAGAACAAAGCGTCGTCATTCCGGGAGGCCGCGGAATGAACCGGTTCGACTACACCCGCGCCGGCACCGTGCAGGAGGCCGTGCAGGCGCTGGCCGCCGATCCGGCGGCGCGCTTCATCGCCGGCGGCACCAACCTCGTCGACCTGATGAAGTACAATGTCGAGCGACCGGGGCGGCTCGTCGACATCACCCGCCTGCCGCTGGACGAGATCGTCCAGCACGAGGGCGGCCTGCGGCTCGGCGCGCTGGTGCCGAACGCCACCCTCGCCTACGACCCGCTGGTCACAGAGCGTTATCCCCTGCTCGCGAGCGCCCTGCTGGCCGGCGCCTCGCCGCAGCTGCGCAACGCCGCGACCACCGGCGGCAACGTGCTCCAGCGCACCCGGTGCTACTATTTCTACGACGAGGGCACGCCCTGCAACAAGCGCGAGCCCGGCAGCGGCTGCCCGGCGATGACCGGGGTCAACCGCATCCACGCCATCCTCGGCGCTTCCGATAAATGCATCGCCACCCACCCCTCCGACATGTGCGTCGCCCTGGCGGCGCTCGAGGCGACGGTGCAGGTCGAGGGACCGAACGGCCGGCGTGCCATTCCCTTCGCGGAGTTCCACCGCCTGCCGGGTGACGAGCCGCAGCGCGACACGACGCTGCGCCACGGCGAGATCGTGCTCTCGGTCGACCTGCCGGACGAGGACTTTTCGAAGCACTACACCTACTTGAAGCTGCGCGACCGGCTGTCCTACGCCTTCGCGCTGGTCTCGGTCGCAGCCGCTCTGGAGATGGACGGCGACACGATCCGCACGGCGCGTCTCGCGCTCGGCGGCGTCGCCCACAAGCCCTGGCGCAACGCGGAGGCCGAGGCGCGCCTCCAGGGCAAGCCGGCCACGCCGGAGACTTTTCGCGAGGCCGCGGACGTGATCCTGGCCGAGGCCCGGCCCTACACCCACAACGCCTTCAAGGTCGAGCTGGCTCGGCGCGCCATCGTGCGGGGTCTGTCCCAGGCCGCCGCCGGCACGCCGCAATCCCAGACCGACAAGCGCATCGCCTAAAGGATCGCCATGGCCACCCCCTCGCACTATGTCGGCACCGCCCGGAGCCGGCTCGACGGCCCCGCCAAGGTGACGGGCGCCGCCAAATACGCCGCCGAGTTCACCGCCCCCGACCTCGCCCACGGCGTGGTGGTGTCGAGCGCGATCGCCAAGGGCCGCATCACCGCGATCGACACCAAGGCCGCCGAGGCGGTGCCCGGGGTGATCAAGGTGTTCACCCACGAGAACAAGCCGCGCACCGCCTGGCTCGACTACAATTACCGCGATCAGGTCGCGCCCCCCGGCTCGCCGTTCCGGGCGCTCAACGGGCCCGAGATCGTCTATGGCGGCCAGCCGGTGGCGCTGGTGGTGGCCGAGAGCTTCGAGCTCGCCCGCTACGGCGCCACCCTGGTCAGGATCGCCTATGAAGAGGAGGTGCCGAACACCGATCTCGAGAAGAATCGCGACGCGGCCTACGTCCCGCCGAAGAAGCGCTCCGGCATCAAGCCGCCGCCGGACCCGCGCGGCGACGCAGGCAGCGCCTACGATACCGCGCCGATCCAGTTGCGCCACGAGTACAAGCAGGCGATCGAGCACCACAACCCGATGGAGCCGCACGCCTCGACGGTGGTCTACGAGGGCGAGGGCAAGCTCACCATCCACGACAAGATCCAGGGCGTGAACAACACGCAGGGCTACGTCTGCAGCGTGTTCAACCTGAAACCTGACGACGTGCGGGTGATCACTCCCTATGTCGGCGGCGGGTTCGGCTCGGGTTTAAGGCCGCAATACCAGCTCTACCTCGCGGTCTCGGCCGCCCTCGACCTCAAGCGCTCGGTCCGGGTGGTGCTGACCCGAGATCAGATGTTCACCTTCGGCTACCGGCCGGAGACCCTCCAGACCGTGGCCCTCGGCGCCGATAGGGACGGGCGGCTCCAGGCGCTGACGCACGACGCGGTCGCCGGGACCTCGACCTTCGAGGATTACCAGGAGGCGGTCGTCAACTGGTCGGGCCTGCTCTACCACTGCCCGAACGTCACGCTCGACTACAAGCTCGCCAAGATCGACACCTACACCCCGTCCGACATGCGGGCGCCCGGCGCGGTGACGGGCATCTTCGCCCTCGAATGCGCGATGGACGAGCTCGCCTACGCCACCGGCGTCGATCCGCTGGAACTGCGCCTTCGCAACTACGCCGAGCGCGACGAGGGCGAGGGCAAGGAGTTCACCTCGAAGGCGCTCCGCGCCGCCTACGAGCAGGGCGCCCAGCGCTTCGGCTGGTCGAAGCGCAAGGCGGAGCCGCGGTCGATGCGCGACGGGCGCGAGCTCGTCGGCTGGGGCATGGCGACCGGCGTGTGGGAAGCGATGATGATGCAGTCGAGCGCGAGCGCCACGCTCACGCCCGACGGCAAGCTCGAACTCGCCTGCTCGACCGCCGATCTCGGCACCGGCACCTACACGATCCTCGCCCAGATCGGCGCCGACGCGCTCGGCCTCCCCCTCGACCAAGTCACCACCCGGCTCGGCGACACCGCGCTCCCCGAGGCGCCGCTCGCCGGCGGCTCCTGGACCGCAGCATCCTCGGGTGCCGCCGTGCAGGCGGCCTGCCGCACGGTGGCGGAGAAACTGCTCGGCTACGCCCGCGGGATGGCGGAGTCGCCGCTCGCCAACGCGGACTTCGCCCACGTGACCTTCGCGGATGGCGAGATCCGGCTTCAGGGCGATCCCACGCGAAAAATCCCGATCGCCGAGGCGATGCGGGCCGGCGGCGTCGAGCGTGTCGAGGCGACCGAGAAGGTCAAGCCGAGCATGCTCACCAACATGCGCTTCTCGGCCTACACCCACTCGGCGGTCTTCGCCGAGGTGAAGATCGACGAGGATCTCGGCGTGGTGCGGGTGACGCGGGTGGTGAGCGCCATCGCGGCCGGCAAGATCCTCAACCTGAAGACCGCCCGCAGCCAGATCCTCGGCGGGGTGGTGATGGGGATCGGCGCGGCTCTGGAGGAGGAGTCGATGCTCGACCACACCCTCGGGCGGATCATGAACCACAATCTCGGCGAGTACCACGTGCCGGTGAACGCCGACATCCACGACATCGAGGTGATCTTCGTCGACGAGCACGACGACAAGGTCAGCCCGCTCGGCGTCAAGGGCCTCGGCGAGATCGGCATCGTGGGCGCCGCCGCGGCCGTCGCGAACGCGGTGTTCCACGCCACCGGCAAGCGGGTGCGCGAGCTGCCGATCACCATCGACAAGATCATCGGCTGACCCATCTCAGCCGTTGAGGGGAGCAAGGGGCGGGGCCTTCGGGCTTCCGCCCCTCGTGTTTGTGGACGGGAGCAGTGCCCATGGACGTCAACAGCGTCACGGCCGGCGAGGTCGAGATCACCTACGAGGCCTCGGGGCCCGACATGGGCCAACCGGTCCTGCTGCTGCACGGCTGGCCGGACGACCCGCGCACCTTCGACGGCGTGGTGCCGAAGCTGAACGCCGCGGGCTGGCGCACCATCGTGCCCTACTGGCGCGGCTGCGGACCGACCAAGTTCCTGAACGCCGAGGGCCCGAAGACCGGCGAGACGGCCGCGCTCGCCACCGACATCCTCGCCTTCATGGACGCACTCGGCTTCTCGCGCCTGCCGGTGATCGGCCACGACTGGGGCGCCCGCGTCGTCTATATGCTCGCCGCCGCCCGGCCGCAGCGCGTCTCGTCCATCGCCGCCCTGTCGGTACCCTGGGCGCCCGGCCGGATCGGCGTGCCGCCGCTGCCGCAGGTGCGGGCCTTCTGGTACCAGTGGTTCATGACCACCGAGCCGGGCGCCGCCTTCGTGCGCGAGAACCCCCTCGCCTTCGCCCGCGAGCAATGGGTGGCCTGGAGCCCGCCCGGCCCGTGGTTCACCGACGAGACCTTCGGCAAGACCGCGCCGTCGTTCCAGAACCCGGACTGGGCCGCCGTCACCCTCAACTTCTACCGCTCGCGCTGGGGCGCCGACGCGCCCGACCCGCGCTTCGCCGAACTCAGGCAGGCGGCGGAGGAAGCGACCGGCATCGCGGTGCCGACCCTGGTAATCCACGGGGCCGAGGATTCCTGCACGCTGCCGGCCTCGTTCGCAGGCCAGGAGCAATCCTTCACCGGGCCGTATCGGCAGGTCGCGCTCGACGGCGTCGGCCACTTCCCGACTCGGGAGGCGCCGGACCCGGTGGCGGAGGCGCTGCTGACGCATCTGGGCGAGGTCGGTCAGCACTGAGCGACTGCCCGACTCGCAAGACAGTCTTACTACCCTCCGCGTCATCCCGGGGCCGCGCAAGCGGAACCCGGGATGACGCAGAGAGATGTCTTGGAGTGATGCGGCCCGGTCATCCTCCCGGCGACCGGGCTCGCATCCGCTCCGCCAGGAAATCGACCAAGACGCGCACCCGCGCCGGCACCGTCGCACCGCCGACGAACACCGCGTGGATGCTCTCGCGGTCCTGCGGGTTGTAGGCTTCGAGGAGGGGAACGAGCCGGCCGCTCGCCACCTCCTCCTGGATGTGGAAGCTCCCGACCCGGGTAATGCCCACCCCCTGCACCGCGAGTTGCACCAGCGTCTCGCCGCTATTGGCCGTGAGGTTGCCACGGACCGCGAGCAGGACATCGCGCCCCGCCTCGCGGAACGGCCAGCCGGGCTCGATGCGCCGGAAGCTGAAATCCAGGCAATTGTGCTGCGCGAGATCGGCCGGCACCCGCGGCACGCCGGCGCGGGCGAGGTAGGACGGGGCGGCGACGACCATGCGCCCGGTCTCACCGAGGCGGCGGGCGGTCAACGGGCTGTCGGCGAGAGGGCCGAAGCGGATCGCCATGTCGATCCGCCCCCCGAGCACGTCCGCGATCTGGTCGCTCAGATCAATCTCGACGGCGATCTCGGGATAGCGCGCGACGAACTCGGCCAGCAGCGGCACGACGATCAGGCGACCATGGGCCGTGGCGGCGCTGACCCGGACCTTGCCACGCGGCGAGGCCTGATCGGCGATTGTGCTCTCCACCTCGTCGAGGTCGGCCAGCACGCGGCACGCCGCCCGCGCATAGGTCTCGCCCTCCGCCGTGAGGTGCAGGCTGCGGGTCGTCCGCACGATCAGGCGCACGCCGAGCCGGGCCTCGATCCGCGCGACGATGCGGCTGACGGCGGACGGCGTCAGGCCGAGGGCGCGGGCGGCCCCCGACAGGCTGCCGGCCCGCACCACCGCGGCGAAGGCCGCCATCTCTCCGGCCCGGTCGGTCGCCTCCCGCTTCATTCGTGACTCCGGCGCACAGATCCTGGTCCGCGAGCCTGACTACCGCCCCTGCCATTCGTCAAGACAATGCCGCCCTGGAACAAGCGGGAGTCTTCCATGACGATCAACCCACCCCTTTTGGCGCTCGCGATCGGCGCCTTCGGCATCGGTGTCACCGAATTCGCCCCGATGGGCATGCTGCCGACCATCGCCGCCGATCTCGGGGTCTCGATCCCGGCGGCGGGCCTGCTGGTCAGCGCCTACGCCGTCGGCGTGCTCGTCGGCGCACCGCTGATGACGCTGCTCTTCGCCCGCACGCCGCGCCGGACCCTGCTGATCGGCCTGATGGGCGTGTTCATCCTCGGCAACCTGCTCTCGGGGCTGGCCGAAGGCTACGGCACGCTCCTGGCCGCGCGGGTCGTCACCTCCTTCAACCACGGCGCCTTCTTCGGCGTCGGCGCGGTCGTCGCGGCCGGCGTGGTGGCGCCGCAGCGGCGTGCCTCGGCGGTCGCCGCGATGTTCTCGGGGTTGACCGTCGCGACGGTGGGCGGCGTGCCGCTCGCGGCCTGGATCGGCGAGATCCTGGGCTGGCGCACCGTCTTCCTCGGCATCGCGGCGATCGGCGGCGTGGCGATGCTGGCGCTGCGGCTCTCCCTGCCGCCGCTTCCCGTTAAGGCCGGCACCGACATGCGGGCGGAACTGCGCACCCTGCGGCACGGCTCCGTGCTCTCGGCCCTGCTGCTGACGGTGCTCGGCGCCAGCGCGATGTTCACCGTCTTCACCTACATCGCGCCGATCCTGCGGGAGGAGACCGGGGCGGGCTCCGCCTTCGTCACGGCGATGCTGGTCGTCTACGGTCTCGGCCTCACCATCGGCAACGGTCTCGGCGGGCGTCTGGCGGACCGCTCCCTCGACGGGACGCTGATCGGCTCGCTGGCGAGCCTCGTCGTGCTTCTGGTCTTGTTCGCCGCCGGCATGCGCTCCGCCTGGACCTGCGGGCCGCTGATCTTCCTGTGGGGAGTCGCGAGCTTCACCATCGTGCCGCCGCTCCAGATGCGGGTGGTGAGCGCGGCAGCCGCCGCCCCGAACCTCGCCTCGGCGATGAATATCGGCGCCTTCAACCTCGGCAATGCGATCGGGGCCGCCCTCGGCGGCGGGGTGATCGATGCCGGCCTCGGCTTCCCGGCGGTGTCGCTGGCGGGCGCCGCCGCGGCCGGAACGGCGCTCGCCCTGATGCTCGGCCTGCGGCGCAGGACGCAGCCGTCGCAACTCGCCACGGCGCGTGGTTGCCCCTGAGGCAGACTTGGCCCGATCCTTGGCCCGATCCTTGAACGGAAACCGTGCTCGCTCTCGCAGAGGCGCTCAAGATGGACACGACGACCCTCCTCGCCTTCGCGGCCGCCTTCCTGGTCTTCGCCGCGAGCCCCGGGCCCGACAACATGACCATCATCGCCCGCACCCTGTCGCACGGGCCGGCCGCCGGCCTCGCCTACGGGGTCGGCATGGTGATGGGCATCCTCGCCGTCCTGGTCCTCGCCGCCCGCGGGCTCGCGGTCGTGGCGCGGGAGATGGGGGCGGTGATGACGGTCCTGCGCTATGCCGGCGCCGCCTACCTGGTCTGGGCCGGGATCCGCCTGTGGAATGCGGAGCCGGTGCTGCCGGCGGAGCGCGCGGGCGGCGCGGCGCCCGGCCTGGCGGCGAGCGTGCTGACCGGCCTCGCCCTCAATCTCGGCAACCCGAAGATGCCTCTGTTCTATCTCGCCCTGCTGCCGAACGTCGTCGGCGGCGCCCTCGCCCCGGCGCAGGTCGGGATCCTCGCCGGCGTGATCGTGGCGGTCGAGGCCCTGGTGATCGGCGGCCACGTCCTCCTGGCCGGCCGCTTGCGGCGCGCCCTGCGCACCCGCATCGCGGTCCGGCGGGCGAACCGGGTCGCCGGCGGGGTGATGGTCGGGGCCGGCGTGGCGGTGGTCGCGGCGCGCTGATCGCGTCGGTCGACTGGTTGCGGGTGCGGGCATTCCGTCCCGGCGTTTCATCTGCCACGACGCGGCGTCCGATCCGCCGCGAGTGCCCGATCCATGTCCCGTGCCGAACGCCTGCTCGACCTGCTCCAGGTCTTGCGCCGTCACCGCGGCCCGGTCAGCGGCCGGCACCTCGCGCAGGAAACGGGCGTCAGCCTGCGCACCCTGTATCGCGACATTGCCAGCCTCCAGGCGCAGGGGGCGGCGATCGAGGGAGAGCCGGGCCTCGGCTACGTCCTGCGCCCCGGCTTCACCCTGCCGCCGCTGATGTTCCGCGAGGAGGAGATCGAGGCCCTGGTCCTCGGCATGCGCTGGGTGGCGGGACGGGCCGACACGCCGCTGGCGGCGGCCGCGGGCGATGCGCTGGCGAAGATCGGCGCCGTCCTGCCGCCGGCCTTACGCGACAGGCTCGACGCCTCGACGCTGATGGTCGGCCCGGCGGAGGCGCCGCCGGAGCGCATCGACCTCGCATCCCTGCGCGGCGCCATCCGGGCCCAGCACAAGGTGACGATCCGCTACCGCGACGCGGGCGGGGCGGAATCCGAGCGAGTGGTCTGGCCCTTCGCCCTCGGCTTCTTCGAGCGGGTGCGGGTCGTCGTCGCCTGGTGCGAGGCGCGAGACGATTTCCGCCATTTCCGCACCGACCGGATCGAGGCCCTGACCCTCACCGGCGCGCGCTACCCCCGCTCCCGCCACGCCCTGCTGCGGGAGTGGCGCGCAATCCAGGGCATCGCCCCCTGATCGCTGCTGCCGGAATCTGTCAGTGGGGCCGCGTAGATCCCGGGGGCACCGCACCAGACCGGAGCCCCCACGATGCTTCAGCCCTCCTACACAATCCTCTACGTCGACGACCCCGAGGCGAGCGGCCGCTTCTACGCCGCCCTGCTCGGCCGCGCCCCGGTCGAGGCGGGCCCGACCTTCGTGCTTTTCGCCTTCGAGAATGGATTGAGGCTCGGCCTGTGGTCCCGCCACTCCGTCGTGCCGGCGGCCACGGCCGGCGGCGGCGGGACCGAGATCGCCGTCACCGTCGCGGACGACGCCGCCCTCGCGGCGACGCATGCCGACTGGGCCGCCTGCGGCCTGACGATCCTCCAGCCGCCGACCGACGCGGATTTCGGCCGCACCTTCCTGGCCCTCGATCCCGACGGGCATCGCCTGCGCGTCTTCCGGCCGGGCTAGGCCTCTGTCCTTTTTCGTCCGCTTCCGGTCCGGACGCGGCCTTTCGGGTCTCGGTGCGGCGCCTATCCTGGCGCCGTCCCACCCGCTAAGGATCAAGCCCATGCCGGACACCGCCCTCCTCGTGATCGACGTCCAAGAATCCTTCCGCCACCGTCCCTACTGGGACGAGGCCGACCTCCCCCGCTTCCTCGACCGCAGCCAGGCGCTGATCGACGGCGCCGTGGCGCGAAACGTCCCCGTGCTGCAGGTCTTCCACGTCGAGGAGCAGGGGCCGTTCTCCCTCGCCTCCGGTCATGTCCGCACCCTGGAGCCCCTGCGGCTCACGCCCAACGCGGTGTTCCACAAGAGGCGCCACTCTGCGCTGGTCGGCAGCGGGCTCGAAGTCTGGCTGAACCAGAACGGCATCCGCCGGCTGATCGTGAGTGGCATCCGCACCGAGCAGTGCTGCGAGACCACCACCCGCCACGCCTCCGACCTCGGCTACGCGGTCGATTACGTCGCTGATGCGACCCTGACCTTCGCGATGACCGACGCCGCCGGGCGAAGCTGGAGCGCCGACGAGATCCGGGCCCGCACCGAACTGGTCCTGGCCGGCCGCTTCGCCCGCATCGCCACGGTCGAGGAGGCCTTGGCCGGGCCGGCCTCGCGCCTCGCCGCATGAGCGCGACAGCGGACATACCGGCCCCCTTGCCGGCCCCCTTGCCGGCGCCGGCCCGCTCGCCGGTCATCCTGCCGGTCTTCGTGGTGTGTCCGCCGCGCACCCTGCTCCTCGACGCGGCCGGGCCCGTCGAGGTCTTGCGCAAGGCCAACCTGCTCCAGGACCGGGTGCAGTTCCGCGTCAGCCATGTCGGACCGTGCCCGGAGGTCACGAGCTCGACCGGACTCGGGATCGCGGGCCTTCGGCCCCTGCCCGCGCCGCTGCCGGACGGCGCGACCGTGGTGCTCGCCGGCACGGCGGAGCGGATCCTCGACGACCCCTCACCTCCCGGCGACCACGAGCGGGAGGCCGAGGCGGCGATCGTCGCCTGGCTGCGGGAGGCGATCCGGCCGGGCCACCGCCTGGTCTCGATCTGCTCCGGCGCCCTGCTGGCGGCCCGGGCCGGGCTCCTCGACGGGCATGCCTGCACCACCCACCACGGGGCTTGCGCCGAGCTCGCGGCGCTCGCCCCCGCGGCGCGGGTGCTGGAGGACCGGCTGTTCGTCGAGGACCGCGAGCGGCTGACCAGCGCCGGCATCACCGCCGGCATCGACCTGATGCTGCATCTCGTGGCGCGCCTCGTCGATCCGGCCTGCGCGGCGGCGGTGGCGCGCTACCTCGTCGTGTATCTGCGCCGGGCCGGCCACGACCCGCAGCTCTCGCCCTGGCTGGAGGGGCGCAACCACCTGCATCCGGCGATCCACCGGGTGCAGGACGCGGTGAGCGCCGATCCGGCCCGGGCCTGGAGCCTCGACGTCCTGGCCGATCTCGCGGCCACCAGCCCGCGCCACCTGTCGCGGCTGTTCAACCGCCATGCCGGGATGAGCCTGCCGGCTTACATCAACGGCTTGCGGGTGGCTCTGGCCCGCGACCTCCTGGCCCAGACCCGCCTCGACATGGAGCGCGTGGCCGAGCGCACGGGCTTCGCCTCGCCGCGCCAGCTCCGCCGGGCCTGGAGCCGCCTGCACGACCGCCCGCCGAGCGCGCTGAGGGACGGCTGAGGCTCAGGCGAGCAGCGCGTCCCGGTCGAGCCCGAGCGCGCCGGCCACCTCGGTCAGGGCCCGGTGCTCGGACGGGCTGATGCCCTCGAAATCGGCGACGTCGGCGGCGATAAGGAAGACGCTTTGGCGCTGCTCCGCCGGGCGCTCGGCCAGGGCCTCAATGAAATGCATGTTCTGCATCCGCCCGGCCCGGGTGCGGGCGCGGCCGATCGCGTCGTAGAGCTCCTCCTCCAGCATCAGGCTGTCGTAGCCCTTCTCGAGGATCGGATCGGCCAGCATGCCTTTGAGCGCCGCCTCGAACTCCGCCCCTGCGACCTCGCCGTCGGCCACGATCACGTTGGCGCAGGCCGACACCGCGGCCCGCATCAGCGGGGCATCGCCCGCATAGGCCGTCACCGTCTGCTTGAACCGGCCGAAGGCCGCCTGAACGAGGCTCATCGGTCTCCCTCTTCTCGTCGATCCGTCGTCCCCTGCTTAGCAAGCGCGGTCGACTGAGAAAATCGGCAGCCTGCCGCAGCGCAGCACGAACCTCTCACAGCCTCTGCCGCACTCACAGTTCCTGGCGCACTCACAGTTCCTGTCGGACCTGGGCATGGGCCAGCAGCGCGAACAGGCCGGTGCCGCCGACGACGTTGCCGATCAGCGCGGGCAGGATCATCCCGCCGAGCACGTGCCCGGGACCGGCCTCCCCGGCGACGAGCAGCAGGAACGCCTCCGCCGCGCCCGCCACCACGTGGGTGAAGTCGCCGAGCACGATCGCGAAGGTGAGGGTGAAGACGATCCAGAATTCGCCCCCGCTCGACGCCGCCCGCAACCAGGCCACGGTGGCGATCAGGAAGCCGGCCGGAATGCCCTGGAGCAGCATCTCCGAGGGCGACTTGTGCATCAGGCTCTCGCGCGACACCGCCAGCATCGCGTCACGGAGGCCTTCGCTCACCAGATGGCCGTGGATGATGAGCGCCGCCGCCACGGCGGTGCCGGCGAGGTTGCCGAGGAGCACGATGCCCCACAGCCGCGCGGTCGCCGCGAGCGCCCGCCGGCTCGGCCGGGTGACGAGGGGCAGCACGGTGACGATCGTCTGCTCGGTGAAGAGCTGCAGCCGCCCGAGGATCACGATCAGGAAGCCGAGGGGATAGCCGAGCTGCGAGACCAGGGTGCGGGCCGCCATGTCGGCCGGCAGCTTGTGGTGCAGCGCGCCCTGCGCGATCACCGAGGCCGTGATGGCGATGCCGGCCGCGACGCCGGACCAGAGCAGGGAGCCGGAGGGGCGCTCCAGCTCCTCCTCGCCCTGCTTGCGCACCGCCTCGTGGACGATGGTGGCGCGGGGCGCCGAGCGGTCCTCGATCTCGCCGCGCTCCGCCTCGTCCCGGTCCGCCATGTGATGTCGCGCCGCACGTCAGTGATGGAGCGTATTCGACGCGCGGCCTCTGCCCCGGTTCCGCTCCCCTCCCCGCCGGTTGCGGCCGGCCGGGCGCCGGTGCTACCCGTCTGGCGACCGGATCGAAGAACCGGAGGGGAGGCAAGCGTGGATGCAGACGAGCACCGCACGGGGCGGGCCCTCGCCCCGCGGCCGTCCTCCGCCCTGACGCCGCCGCCCGCGCCGGCCCGGACGGCCCCGGTGGCGCCCGCCGCCCCGACCCGCCTGACCGCCCGTTTGCAGCGGGCCTACGCCATCGCGGACCTGCGCGACCAGGCCGCCCGGCGGCTGCCGAAGGCGGTGTTCGACTTCATTGATGGCGGCGCCGAGGATGAGCGCACCTTACGCGACAACGTCGAGGCCTTCGATTCCTGGATGCTGATGCCGCGGGTCGGCGTCGATGTCCGCACCCGCGACCTCTCCCGGCCGATCCTGGGCGTCCCGTCGTCCCTGCCGATCATGATGGCGCCGACCGGGCTCGCCGGGTTCTTCTGGCCGGACGGGGAGGTGGCGGGCGCGCGAGCGGCAGCGCGGGCGGGAATCCCCTACTGCCTGTCGACCAACTCCGTCGGCTCGATCGAGCACGTGGCGGAAGGGGCGCCCGAGGGCGAGCGCTGGTTCCAGCTCTACTTCCTGCGCGACCGGGAGTGGATGCAGGCGCTGCTGCACCGGGCCGCGGCGGCGCGCTACCGGGTCCTGTGCCTCACTGTCGACCTCGCGGTGCAGGGACGGCGCGAGCGCGACCTGCGCAACGCCTTCACCATGCCGCTGCGGCCGCGCCTCTCCACCGCCCTCGACCTCGCCCGCCGCCCGGCCTGGCTCGCCGGCGCCGCCCGCTCGCGGCTGGGCTTCGGCAACTTCCAGGTGGCGGGGAGCGGCTTCACCAGCGTAGCGCAGCACGTCGCCTCGCTGTTCGACCCCTCGGCTACTTGGGACGACATCGCCCGCATCCGCGACCAATGGCGCGGCCCGATGGCGCTCAAAGGTCTTCTGCATCCGGCCGACGCCGAGCGGGCGGTGGCGCTCGGGATCGAGGCGGTGATCGTCTCCAACCACGGCGGCCGCCAGCTCGACGACGTGCCGGCGGCGATCGCCGCGCTCCCCGACGTGGCCGAGGCGGTGGGGGGCCGCGCCGAGGTCGTACTCGACGGCGGCGTGCGCCGCGGCACCGACGTGATCAAGGCGCTGGCGCTCGGCGCCACCGCCTGCAGCCTGGGCCGGCCCTTCCTGTGGGGCCTGTCGGCGGGCGGGACCGAGGGCGTCTCCCGGGCGATCGAGATCTTTCGGAGCGAACTCGACAACGCCATGACCCTGCTCGGGACGCCCAGTCTCGACGCGATCACGCGGGACCACGTGCGGGCGCGGCGGGGTGGCGGGTGGTGAGGGTACAATTCTGGACAGGGATCGGCCGGGAGGGCTCGGTACCGTCGAAGCATGCCGGATTGGCGCCCGGGATCCTCACCCACAGGGTCATTCCGGGGCTCGCCGCAGGCGAGAACCCGGAATCCATAACCGCTGACGTTCAAGAATAGGACGGATCGCGTTCCGCTTCATCCTGAGTCGCCAGCGGTTATGGATCCCGGGTTCCGCTGCGCGGCCCCGGGATGACGGTGTGAGTTGCAAGTCGGGCCGACCAAACACCTTCCGAGGTCGAAGGCGGGCAAAGCCGGGGCCGGCAGTTCTACCGGCGTTGCGGACAGTTGCTCACGCCGCGTGCCGCCCCGCCTCCGCGCCGAAATGCCCGATATAGCGCTTGGCGATGGCCTCCACCGGCAGCACCACGAACACGTCGGTGGTACCGAACTGGTGATCGACCACCGCGCCGTCGCCGAAGGTGGCGCCGACCCGCAGGTACCCCTTGATCAGCGGCGGCAGGGCCTGGAGGGCGGCCTTGGGGTCGATCGCCTCGCGGCTCAGGCGGTCCATGGCGACGTGGCGGCCCGGCAGGGCCCGGGCGCGCCAGCCCTCGGGAGCGCGGGCGAAGTGGTGCAGGAAGCTCAGGGGCAGGGCCAGGCGGTCGGGATCGGTGCCCTCCAGGCTGGCGCAGCCGAGCATCGCGTCGATGCGGTGATGCAGCACGTAGGTCCAGATGCCGTGCCAGAGCAGCTCGACGGTGCGCTTGGTGCGGTAGGGCTTGAGCACGCAGGAGCGGCCGAGCTCCAAGAGCCGCTTGCCGGCCTTGGCTTCCAGCACCGGGCCGAGATCGTACTCGCCGGCGGTGTAGAAGCCGAAATGCCGGTCGGCCTGCTCCTGGCGCAGCAGCCGGTAGGTGCCGACGACCCGGGGCTTCGGCTTGCGGAAAGGTTTGGCTTCCTGCGCGGCGTGGTCGATCACCAGGAGGTGGTCGCAGACGGCATCGTACTCGTCGACGTCGCGGCGCTTGAGCATCGCGAGGCCGGTCGGGATCGCCGCCATCTCCTCGTAGAACACCCGGTAGCGCAGGCGCTGAGCCCGCTTGACCTCCTTCGGCGTCGTCGCGAGACGCACTTCGAGGGAACCGATGCGGCCGAGCACCGGGTCGAGGCCGGGCGTCTCGAAAGCTTTCAGGCGCGGGAAGAGCCGCGAGGGCTGCGCCAGTCCCTTGAGGTGGATGCCACCCTCCGCGGCGCGGCCGATGAGGCGCGCGAGGGGAATGCCGGGCGGAGCATCGCGGCCGTCGCCGGCCGGGCCGCGGGTGAGGAACGGAACCATGATCGAGGCATCCCGTGCGGCGCCGACCGAACCGGCGCCAAGAGTCCGGCGCCAGGTGGGCTTGAGCGCCCTGCGCGGCGACAAGACACCACGAAACCCCGCACGGGAATATGACAGGGGTTTACAAAGCCCTGCAGAGAGTTGGCGGGGCAGTGCCGCCCCGCCGCCAAAAAACCGTCAGACGAACTGGTTCAGGCCCGGGATCGAGCCGACGATCGGCCCCATCACGTCCTCGCCGGCCTTCTCGCGGCCATAGGCGAACAATTCGCGGCCGAGTGGCTGCATCTGGCCCATCGGCACGCCGGCCGACATCAGCTTCTGGCCGAGCGCCATCACGCCGCCGCCCATCATGCCGCCGAGCATCCCCATCAGGCCGCCGCCGCCCTCGCCGGGGCCGCCGTCGCCGGACTGGGCGATCGCCGCGTCGGCACCCGGCATGGCGGCGATCAACTTGTTGACCTCCTCCGCCGGGCCCTCCTTCTGCAGGAAGGCCAGGATGAGCCCGATCGCCTTCTGGGCCGTGGTCGCGTCGAGGCCCGTGGCCTGCGTCACCCGGGCAACAAGCTCTTCCATCGTGGTCTCCCGCTCCTCCGGCTCAAGCCGTCCGGCCCGCCGCCGGGCGGTCTTCGGCGAAGGTGGGCGGGAAATCAAGGCGGGGCGGTGAAACCGGCCGGTCCGCCGTTGACAGGCGGCGCGCGCACCCGTAACGGTGCCATCTGGCGCGCGGGCTGCACGGTCCGCGCGCCGTCGCGTTCGCGGTGGCCTGATCCAGGCTCCCGAACGTCAACTGTCAAAAAGACGACCCCGGCAGGGTGCCGGAGGCCGGATGGAACACGGACGAGAACGATGTTCGCAGTGATCAAGACCGGCGGCAAGCAGTACCGCGTCGCCGCCAACGACGTCATCACGATCGAGAAGCTCGAGGGCGAGGCCGGTACCGCCGTCACCTTCGGCGAAGTGCTGCTGTTCACCGACGGCGCCGGCGCGACCCAGGTCGGCGCCCCGCTGGTCTCGGGCGTCAGCGTCGCCGGCGAGATCGTGAAGCAGGCCCGCGGCCCGAAGGTCATCGCCTTCAAGAAGCGCCGCCGCCAGAACTCGCGCCGCAAGCGCGGTCACCGCCAGGACCTCACCGTGGTCCGCGTCACGGGCATCAGCGCCGCCTAAGGCTGGCTGCGAGCCCTTTTCCAGAATTGAGGAGTTAGCCCCATGGCTCACAAGAAGGCAGGCGGTTCGTCCCGCAACGGTCGCGATTCGGCTGGTCGTCGTCTCGGCGTGAAGAAGTTCGGCAGCGAGGCCGTCATCGCCGGCAACATCATCGTGCGTCAGCGCGGCACCAAGTGGCATCCCGGCGTGAATGTCGGCATGGGCACCGACCACACCCTCTTCGCGCTCACCGACGGCCGCGTGCAATTCATTACCAAACGAGGCCGCGCCTTCGTAACGGTCGTCGCCAACGACGCCGCCCCGGCCCTGGAGGCCGCAGAATAACCCGACGGAGCCAGTGACGAGGGAGCTCCGCCGGTGTCCCCACACCGACCCGGCGACTCCTGCTCATCTTAGGCCCCGATACGGCCAAGCTCCGAGCGAGATCACGAGGGGAAGGTGGGGCACCACCTTCCCCTTCGTCGTTCTCGCAACCGTGCCCGAGCGGGAGGCTCTGGGTACGGATCGGAGTCAGGCGATGTTTCCCGACCTCACCCGCGACGATGTCTTCCGGCTCGAGACCCGGAGGCTGTGGCTACGCTGGGCCCGTCAGGCCGACGCGCAAGCCCTCGTCCGTTTCGCCGGTGAGAAAGCCGTAGCCGGGATGACCGCGCGCATTCCGCATCCGCTCGATCCGCCGGCCGTGGATACGTTCATCCTCGAGTCGCGGCAGGCCAATGCGGATGGGCGGGCGCTCGTCATGGCGATCACGCCGCGGCGGCACCCGACCCAGGCGATCGGCATCGTCAGCATCGAGCCCGATCCGGACGGCGCGCCGCATCTCGGCTACTGGCTCGGCACGCCGCATTGGGGCCAGGGCCTGGCGACGGAAGCCGCGCGGGCGATGATCGACGCCTTCTTCGCCTATACGGAGGGGAGCGAGCTCACCGCGTCGGCCCGTGTCGTCAACCCGGCCTCGCGGCGGGTGCTGGAGAAGTGCGGCTTCGCCTCGGTCGGCTCCGGCCTGCAGGCCTTCCCGGCCCGGGGCGGCGTCTTCCCGGTCGACCGCTTCCGGCTCGACCGGCGGGCCTGGGACAGCCTGAAGACCTGGCACGCCGCGGGCCTCGTCTTCGAGCGTCACGACCGGACGGAATGCCGGGCCGGCGCCTGATCTGATACAAGCAACGGCGGCCGGGGCCCCTCCCCGGCCGCCTCGAACCTATTCTGGAGTGATCCCGTGAAGTTCCTCGACGAGGCCAAGGTCTACGTCCGCTCGGGAGACGGCGGCGCCGGCTGCGTCTCGTTCCGGCGGGAGAAGTTCATCGAGTTCGGCGGGCCCGACGGCGGCGACGGCGGCCGGGGCGGCGACGTCTGGATCGAGTGCGTCGAGGGGCTGAACACCCTGATCGACTACCGCTACCAGCAGCATTTCAAGGCGCGCAAGGGCGAGCACGGCTCGGGCCGCAACCGCGCCGGAGGCAAGGGCGAGGACGTGGTGCTGAAGGTGCCGGCCGGCACCGAGATCCTGTCCGAGGACCGCGAGACCCTGATCGCCGACATGACCACGGTCGGCCAGCGGGTGCGCCTCGCCAAGGGCGGCAATGGCGGCTTCGGCAACGCCTACTTCACCACCTCGACCAACCGTGCCCCGAAACACGCCAATCCGGGCCTGGAGGGCCAGGAGCACTGGCTCTGGCTGCGCCTCAAGCTCATCGCCGATGCGGGCCTCGTCGGGCTGCCGAATGCCGGCAAGTCGACCTTCCTGGCCGCCGTGACGGCGGCCAAGCCCAAGATCGCCGACTACCCCTTCACCACCCTGCATCCGGGCCTCGGCGTGGTGCGGGTCGATACCCGCGAATTCGTGCTCGCCGACATTCCGGGGCTGATCGAGGGCGCGCACGAGGGCATCGGCCTCGGCGACAAGTTCCTGGCCCATGTCGAGCGCTGCCGGGTGCTGCTCCACCTCGTCGAGGGCACCACCGAGGATGCCGGCGCCGCCTACCGGCTGGTACGCACCGAGCTCGAGGCCTACGGCCACGGCCTGGAGGAGAAGCCGGAGGTGGTCGCCCTCTCGAAGGCCGACGCCCTCGATCTCGAGACCCTGGCGCTCCAGGTCGAGCGGCTGGAGGCGGAGACCGGCCAAAAACCCCTGATCCTGTCCTCGGCGACGCGGCAGGGCGTGACCGAGGCCCTGCGCACCCTGATGGCGCGGATGGACGAGGCGGCGGCCGAAGCGCCGGTGGAGCGGGCGGCCTGGCAGCCTTGAGGGCGGTGGACCTAGCGCTCGAAGGATCGACATGACCGATCGGCTGATCATCACCGACCCGGAGACGATTGCCATCGTTCTCCGTCAGACCGATCAGCTCGGCACGACGCCGGAGAACGTGGTGCTCTGGGCACTGCGTGCCTATGAGGCGACGCTGCCCCCGCTTGAGGAGCCGCCGGCGGGCGACGTGGCCGCGGCGCCAGACTTCATTGACCGGGCCTTGGCCCGTGCCGCATCGGCGCGAGCCGCGCTGCCGCCGGAGGCGAGCACGGATCAGGGCGATCCCTACGACGATCCTGACTCGCGGTGACGATCGGAGACCGTGCGGCCTCGCCTTCGTGGACGGTCCGTCCTATGGCTCCGCTCGTGCTGCTTCACGCTAGAGGACACGACATCCGCATGACCGCCCCCGTCCCCAGCGAGTCTCCGGTCGTGCCTCCCACCCTCGACCAGTTCCGCCGGGTCGTCCTGAAGGTCGGCTCCGCGCTCCTCGTCGACCGGGCGCGGGGGCGGCTGCGGCATGCCTGGCTGGCGGCGCTCGCCGAGGACATCGCCGACCTACACAGCCGCGGCGTCGACGTGCTGGTGGTCTCCTCAGGCTCGATCGCACTCGGGCGCACGGTGCTCAATTTCGCTCCGGGCCCCTTGCGGCTGGAGGAGAGCCAGGCCGCGGCTGCGGTGGGGCAGATCGCGCTGGCCCGGCACTGGTCGGAGGCGCTCGCCCATCACGGCATCGTCGCCGGCCAGATCCTGGTGACGCCGCAGGACACCGAGGAGCGCCGGCGCTACCTCAACGCGCGGGCCACCACCCTGAAGCTCCTGGAGGAGCGCGCCGTGCCGGTCGTCAACGAGAACGACACGGTGGCGACCTCGGAGATCCGCTACGGCGACAACGACCGCCTCGCCGCCCGCGTCGCCACGATGATCGGCGCCGACCTCCTGGTGCTGTTCTCCGACATTGACGGGCTCTACACCGCCCCCCCGGCGAGCGATCCCAGCGCCGAGCACCTGGCCGTCATCGCCCGGATCACCCCGGAGATCGACGCCATGGCGGGCGGGCCGGCCTCGGAGCTGTCCCGCGGCGGCATGCGCACCAAGGTCGAGGCGGCCAAGATCGCCGTCGCGGGCGGCACCCACATGATGATCGCCGACGGGCGCCCGAAGAACCCGCTCAAGGCGGTGGCGGCGGGCGCGCGCTGCTCGTGGTTCCTCGCCGGCTCGACGCCGGGCGCCGCCCGCAAGACCTGGATCGCCGGCTCGCTCGAGCCGCGCGGCACCCTGACGATCGATGCCGGGGCGGCCCGCGCGCTCCAGGGCGGGGCGAGCCTGCTGCCGGTCGGCGTGGTCCGGGTCGAGGGCAGCTTCAGCCGCGGCGACGCGGTGACGATCCGGGCCCGCGACGGCGGGGTGCTCGGGCGCGGCCTCGTCGCCTACGACAGCGACGATGCCGGGCGCATCCTGGGGCGGTCGAGCCGGGAGATCGAGGCGGTCCTCGGCTATCCGGGCCGGGCCGCCATGGTGCACCGGGACGACCTCGCCCTGGTGGGCGACTGACCCGCGGCCGGACGGGCCACACCTTTTCAGCGACGAGGCGCCCGCCCCTCCCCTGGCGGTGGAGAGACGAGCGATGCGGCGTTCCCCCGTGCCCGGCGCGGCGCTGGCGGCCTGGACCGAATTGGACACCGGCCCGATTCCCGGCGGCGGTTCCCTCAGGCTGGTGCGGCGCGACGACGAGTACCTGATCGTCGTCGAGGGCATGGAGCTGATGGGCAGCCACCGCAGCGGCTCCGAGCGCGACCTCGCGGCCCTTGCCTGCGCGCACTTGCGCGACCATCCGGCGCCGCGGGTGCTGATCGGCGGACTCGGCATGGGCTTCACCCTGCGGGCGGCGCTCGCCGAACTCGGGCCCGACGCCAAGGTGGTCGTCGCCGAGCTGGTGCCGTCGGTCCTGGCCTGGGCCCGCGGGCCGCTGGCGCATGTCTTCGGCGGCTGCCTCGACGACCCGCGGGTCGAGATCCGCGAGGGTGACGTCAACCGGGTGATCCAGTCCGGGCCGCAGGCCTGGGACGCGATCCTGCTCGACGTCGACAACGGCCCGCGCGGCCTGGTGAGCCGGGGGAACGACCGGCTCTACGATACGTGGGGCTTGAAGCGGGCGCGCTGGGCCCTGCGCCCGGGGGGTCTCGTCGGAATCTGGTCCGGCTGTCCGGACCGCAAGTTCAAGGCCCGGCTCCAGCGCACCGGCTTCTCGGTCGTGGAGCACCGCCTCCGCTCCGAGCGCCCCGGGCGGACCCCGCACGTGGTCTGGATCGCGACACGCCCGGCCGACGGCGGCTGAGAACAGGTGGAACGCGGCGCATAACCGGCACGACGCCCCCCGTCGTCTGTTGCCGATCGGCACGGCCATGCTACGCAATCTGCGGCCAAGCTTCGCACGGCGCGGCGTCCTGGACTGTCTTCCAAGTCTCCTCTCGCATGCCTCTTCCCGGTCTTCTCCGCGGCCTCCTGATCGCGCTGGTGCTCCTGCTCGCGCCGGTCCTCCCGGCGTCGGCCCAGACCGACGACGCCCGCCGCACCGAACTCACCACCGGGATCGCGGCAGCCCGGGCGGAGGCCGAGCGGCTACAGGGCGACTTCAAGGGCCTGCTCGGCCTGCGCGACCGGACCGAGGCCCTGATCGCCGAGGCCAAGGCCCTGCGGCGTGAGGCGGAGGCGGCCCTCAACCGGCTCCAGGCGCAGCTCGCCGAGATCGGGCGCGCCGCGGTGCCGGAGGCCGCCGCCGCCGAGAAGCGGCAGCTGGAGGCCGAGCTGGCGCAGGTCGAGGCTCAGGCGCGGCAGGACGGCCAGCGCCTGCGCGCCGCCGAAGACCTCCTGACCCGCGTGGCCGAGGCGCGGCGCGCGCTGTTCGCCCGGCGCCTGCTCGCCCCGAGCCCGAGCCCGCTCACCCCGGCCTTCTGGGGCGAGCTCCTCGACCGGGCCCTGCCGCAGGTCGGCGAGCGGCTGGCGGACCTGCGGGCGCGGGCGGCGGCGACCGGCCTGGACGAGGAGGAGATGCTCGGCGCCGCCTTGGTGCTGGTCCTGGGGCTGATCCTCTACGGGATCACCCGCTCGGCGGGGCGGCGCCTGGCGCGGCGCTGGCGGCGCCTCTGCGAGCGGGCGGGCATCGGCCCGCGCCGGGCGGCGGCGGTGCACGCCCTGATCGACCTCGTCGTCACGGTGGCCCCGGTGCCGGTGGCCCTCGCCCTCCTGATCCTGCTCAACGAGGACATGGACCTGTCGCCCGGCAGCGTCGATTCCCTCGCGGTGCGGCTGCTCGCGGCCATCGCCGGCGCGATCCTCGGCACCGGCATCCTGCGGGCGCTGACCGCGCCGCGCGATCCTGCCCTGCGCCTCCTGGCGATCGGCGACCCGGCGGCCCGGACCATCCACCGCACCGGCACCGCGATGCTGCTGATCTACGCATCCACGCTCGTCCTCGCCGAGTTCGCCGTCATGGCGCGGTTCCGGCCGGCGATCGGCGAGGCCGCGACGATCCTCGCGGTGCTCGCCTGCTGCGCCCTCCTCGCCGGCGCCCTGGCGCGGCTCGCCCACGCCGAGCCTCCAAACGCCGAACCCCCGGACGGAGCCGCGCTGGCGGCGATGCCGGCCGCCGCACCGGTCGGCCTGCTCGGGGCGCTAGGGCCCCTCGCCTGGGCGGTGACGGCGGCCGCATTCGTCTGCGTGCTCCTCGGCCTCACGGCGCTCGGCGATTTCCTGATCGGGCGCTTCCTCGTCACCGGAGTGCTGGTGGCCTTGGGCTGGATCGTGCTGATCTGCGTCGACGCGCTCTCGGTGACCCCCGAGGACGTCGCCCGCTCAGGCAGGCTGTCGCGGCTGTGCCGCACCGTCTCGCTCCGGCCCGAGACGCTGGCGCTCGCCTCGATCGCCCTCTCGGGCGTGCTGCACGCCCTCGTCGTCGGCGCGATGGCGTTTGTGGTCGTCGGCCCGTGGAGCCTCGCCCATGGCGAGCTGAACCCGTTCCAGGACGCGTTCCTCGGCACCACCGTGGCGGAGTTGCGCGGCTGGCTCGGTGCCGCCGGGCTCGCGCTCCTCGCCTTCGGGGCCGGCCTGCTGGGGACGCGGCTCGCTACCGGGTGGCTTGACCGGCGCTTTCTGCCCCATACGCGGCTCGATGCCGGCGCGCGCTACTCGGTAATCACGGTGGTGGGCTATGGCGGCCTCGCCCTCACGCTGGTGGTGGCGCTCGGCCAGCTCGGGGTGAATCCGCAGAGCCTCACGGTGATCGCCGGCGCCCTCTCGGTCGGCATCGGCTTCGGCCTCCAGAGCATCGTGTCGAACTTCGTCTCGGGGCTGATCGTGCTCGCCGAGCGGCCGATCCGCGTCGGCGACCTCATCACCGTGAAGGGCGAGGAGGGCCGGGTAAAGCGGATCAGCGTGCGCTCCACCCTGATCGCCACCGGAGACCGCACCGACCTCGTGGTGCCGAATACCGATCTCATCACCTCGATCGTCCGCAACAAGACCCTGACGGACGACACCCAGCGCCTGCGCGTGCCGCTGATCCTCGACAAGGAGACCGACGTCGAGGTGCTGCACGAGATCCTGCTGAAGGTGGCGGAGCGGCACCCCAACGTGGCGGCCCATCCGGCCCCGAGCATCCTCCTGATGCGGATCGGCGAGCACGGCCTCGAATACGAGGTGCGCTGCTTCCTGGTCGACCTCGCAGCGAGCGACGCGACTCGCAGCGAGCTCAACACGATCTGGCTGACGCTGTTCCGCCGCGCCGGCATCAGGCTCGGCGGGCCGCCGGCGGCCTGACGGCAGGCGGCTCAGGGCGCGACCATCAAGGTGCTCCCAAGAGCGGCGCGGTGACCGCCGCAGCGATGGCGAGGACGAGCGCAGCGGCCAGCATCAGGGAGATCGCACGTCCGCTCATCGGGCGGTCCCAAGCCGCCCGCTCCCAAACCGTCCGCGGCCACCGTCCGACATTCGACTCGATCATGACCAAACGACTCACCGATACCCATGCGTCGGATAATCCGGCGCCGGCATATCGGCATCATCGTATCACCTTCGGCAAGATGCATGATGCAACAACCCTTGGTCAGCGTCTCAAAAATATGTGCGACTGTCTCAGATTTCGGCGCGTCCGGCGCTAGCGGCAGGGTCGGCCGGCACTCTACCGTGCGGCACTCCGGCGCCTCGCGAGACGTATGGACCGCCTGATGCGTGAACCGTCACCGCATGACGCAGGGAACTGAGATGAGCGTGTTCGGGATATGCCGCATCTCATTCCGCGCGGATTTTAATGCCCCTGTGTCTCAGACGGAGAAAGTGCGCTGGACATCGGTATACGTTTGAGCAACAAGCGGAGCGATCCCCAAGGTCAAGCTTGTGGCGACCGGCCCGGATCCCCCTCGTCATCAACCGCCCTCCTGACAGTGGACGCGGCCGCCGGTCGGCCGTCCGCGCGAGCCCGACGTGATGCGCATCATTGCCGCCAGCCTGAGCCTCCTCGCCCTGACCGCCTGTGGAACCGTGACCCGCGGCACGACCGAGGCCGTCACCTTCCTGTCGGAACCGCCGGGCGCCGCGATGCGCACCTCGTTCGGGCCGGGCTGCCCGGTCACGCCCTGCACCCTCGAAGTGCCGCGCAAGCAGGAATTCGTCTCGACCTTCTCGCTGCCCGGCCACGCCGACGTGCAGGTGCCGGTCACCACCAAGGTGAGCGGGACGGGCGGCGCCAGCATGGCGGGCAACGCCCTCCTCGGCGGCGTCATCGGCGCCGGCGTCGACGTCTATAACGGCACAGCCCTGGACCATACGCCGAACCCTGTCATCGGCCGGATGGTCCCGTTCTCCTCGCCGCTTCCCGCCCGCCGCCGCCGCGCCGCGCCGCAGAGCTGACGGAGGCCGCCCTCCGACGATCACGCGCCCTGGTCGCAATCCCAGGGCAATGCACGGGACAAGTGTCGTCCGAGACGCGCGTCCCCGCATCGCCGGATTGACGCAGCGTTCCCGTTCCCGCATCGAAGCGCCGGCATGACGGCCTTCGGGCGGGGGGCAGGCGAACGCCACACGATGGCCGACTCGGCGACGATCGATTTCACGCTTGAGCGGCTCGCCGCCGAGCAGCAATTCGCCCTCTGGCACGACCTGGTGCAACCCCTGTTCCGGGTCGGGATCGAGGACGAGGCCAAGGCCGCGTTCCGGGCCGAGATGCGGGCCGTGCCGGTGGCTGACGCCCTGCTGACGACCTGCACCTCGCGGGCGCAGACCTTTGCGCGCAGCATGGGCGACGTCCGCAGCTCCGGCTGGGACCATGTCGTGATCCAGCTCTACGTCGCCGGCGGCTTCACGGGGTTGTGCGGCGACCGGACCGTCTCGGTCGCGGCCGGCGACATCAACGTCCTCGACCTCAACCGCACCCTGCACACGCGGGCGACGGATTTTTCCAACCTCACGCTGATCCTGCCGCGGGACCGGCTGCCGCTCGCCGGCGCGAACGACCTGCACGGGCGGGCGATCGACCGCGGCAGCGCGCTGGCGGCGGTGATCGGGAGCCACCTGCGCAGCCTGGCCGACCATGCCGGGTCCCTCACCCCCCGGGAGGCGGGCGCCGCCCTCGACGCGCTGTGCCTGCTCCTGTCGGGCAGCGACCTCAGGCAGGCCGACCCGCTCGTGCGCGCGGCGGCCGGCGCCAGCGTCCACGACCGGGTCTGCGCCTATATCGACCGCCACCTCGACGACCCGACCCTGAGCCCCGCCGGCATCGCGGCGGCCTGCCGGGTGTCGCGGGCGACCCTGTACCGCCTGTTCGGCTTCGAGGGCGGCGTCATGGCGTACATCGCCGGACGCCGGCTCGACCGGGCGTTCATGGCTCTGAACCGGCCCGATGACGAGCGCAGCAGCATCGCGCAGGTGGCCTTCCGCAGCGGCTTCACCAGCGAGACGCATTTCAGCCGCTCGTTCCGGAGCCGGTTCGCGATGAGCCCGCGGGACGCCCGCCGCCGCGCCCGCGAGGGCCTGCACCTGGCCGGCGCGGCACCCGGCCTCGGCCCGCGCGACTGGGTGCAGGCGATGCGGCGCCTGCGCGAGACCATCTGAGGCCGGGGATCCGGCGGCTTCCTCAGGGCAGCGCGCCGATCAGCTCCTTGGCGCGGGTCATGGTGTCGTTGCAGGCCTGTGCGTTGCCGGCGCGGTCCTGGTCGCGCGCCGTGGCGATCAGGCCGCGCGCCTCGGCGATGCGGCCGGCCTGCGGCACGGTCGCGGGGTCGCTCGGCCGTCCCGCCGGCGGGGCCGCGAGCGCCTTGGGTGACCCCTGCGTCGTCGGTGCTTCGCCGGTCACCGCCGCGGCGCCGGGACTCTCGAGCCGGCGCTCGATCGTGGCGATCTGCTCGGCGCAGGGCGTCGCGGCGGCCGCGGCGGCACCGAGCGGGACCAGGATCGATGCGGCGATGATTATCCCGCGCATGGGGGCGTCCTCCTGCCTGAGGCCGCCTCTCCGGGGCGGCAGCCCCGGGCAACGGATGACCTGACGTGCGGTTCGTGCGGCCAGGACCGGCGCCGGTGTCGCACGGGGTCCATACGATTGCCGAGTGATTGCTTCAGGCGATCCGATCGGATCGCTTTCGCAATGCAGAAATCGGCTTCGCTCAGGTGTGTGGAGCCGCAGGCTCCACCGCGCGGGCTTGCGATACGATGTCCGGAAGGATCTTCTGGACATCGTATCACCCCGCCGCTCCCGCCCTCAGTCCCGGCCCTCGCGCGGCGCCATGGCGGTGACGAGCCGCAGCACCTCTCTGCGGGTCGCGGGATCGGTGATCCGCCCGAAGGCGCGCAGGAGATCGATCGCCTGGCGCTCGAAGGTCATGGCACCGTCGGCCGCGGCCCCCGCACCCGGGTCGATCGAGACCCCGAGCAGGGACTCGATCTCGCGCAGGCGCCGGATCGACACGCCGCCGGCATGGACCGCGTCGTGGTCGCGGGAGAGGTTCGGCCGGCGGCCGGAATCGAACACTCCATCGGACATCGGCATCTCCTGCCCTCTTTGAGCGGCAGCGCCCAGGATCGCGCCGCAAGCGGTCGCGCCCCGACCGCCACGTCGTGAAAGTCTGATTATTGTCTCAATCGTTCGCAGACAAACAAGATGGTTAAGTTCACTCAGATGTGATGAATGACCCGACCCGAAAGGGTGATCGCTCCGGCAAAAGGCGCCGCCGGCTGGGTCCAGCCATTCCCGACCGGCATGCCTCGCGCGGCCGCCATCGTCTTACAGAGGATCAGCCCCCAATCGGATCGTGAGTTGTGCGAGCGATGAAGATGTCACCGAGGCGTGCCGGCCGAGACCAGGACCAAGCCTCGTCATCCCTCGAAGCCTCTTCGACCGGCGAGGCCGCCGCACCCCGCGGGCAGGCGTCGCTGGCGCTCCTCGTCGCCGTGACCATGACCGGAACGGTGGCCCTGCACATCTTCGTGCCGGCGCTCGCGGCGGCGGCGGCCGATCTCGGCACGTCGCCCGTCGCCGCGCAGCTGACGATCACCCTCTACCTCGTCGGCCTCGCCTGCGGGCAATTGGTCTACGGGCCGCTCTCGGACCGGTTCGGCCGCCGCCCGGTGCTGATCGCCGGCCTGTCGCTATACCTCGCCGGGCTGCTCATGGCGATCCCCGCCCCCTCGATCGAGGTCCTGATCGTCGCACGGGTGCTGCAATCGCTCGGGGCCTGCGGCTCGCTGGTCCTCGGCCGGGCGATGGTGCGCGACGTCTCGACCGCCGCGGACGCCGCCCGCAAGATCGCGATCCTCACCATGGCGATGACGCTGACGCCGGCGCTCGCACCGGCGATCGGCGGCCTCGTCGCCGGCGCCTTCGGCTGGCGGGCGGTGTTCGTGGTGCTGGCCGCGGTGGTGGCGCTCCTCGGCGCGCTGGTGGTGCTGACCCTGCCGGAGACCAACCGGCGGCCGGTCGCGCTGCCGGGGATCGGCGCGGTCGCGGGCGCCTATCTGCGCCTGCTGCGCAATCCCGCCTACCGGGCCTACCTGCTCGCCGGGGCCTGCGCCGGCACCAGCCTCTACGCCTTCCTGGCGGTGGCGCCGTTTCTCCTCGTCGACCGGCTCGGGCGCTCGTCGCAGGAGGTGGGGCTCGATTGCCTGATCGTGGTGGCCGGGATGGTGGTCGGATCGGCGGTCGCCGGGCGCCTCGCCGGCCGGATGCCGATCCAGCGCGCGGCCAAGCTGGGCAACGGCATCTGCCTTCTCGCCGCTCTGGCGCTGCTGGCGGTCGACCGCAGCGGGCATCTCACCGTCGTCTCGCTCCTCGCGCCGCTGGTGCTCTACGCGGTCGGCATCGGGCTCCTCGGGCCGAACGCGGTGGCGGGGTTGATGAACGTCGATCCCCACGCCGCCGGCTCGGCCTCGAGCCTCTACGGCTTCATGCAGATGGCGCTCGGCGCCCTGTTCACCCTGGTGGTCGCCACCTGGCACGACGGCTCGGCCACGCCGGTGGCGGCGACGCTGCTCGGGGCCTCGGTGATCGCCGCCCTCTCGCTGCGGCGGGTGTGACGCGGGCCGCTGCGGGCCTGTGAACACACGTTAACCTTTTCTTAACTCGGCAATTGCCCTCGCGGACCCGCCGTGCGACCAACTCGTTAACGAGAGCTTAACGGTTGCGAGTACCAGATGCGTATCGCGGGTCGCACGGGCGGAATCGGAATCGCGCAGGTCCTGGCCGTGGCCGCCGGGCTCATGGCCTCGGTGAGCGGGGCGGGCAGCCAGACCCTGGCGGCGCTCCCTGCGGTCACCATCCCGGCCGCCACCGTGGGCGAGGCCCGGCCGGTCCCGGCCTGGACCGAGTTCTGCGCCCGCTACGCGTCGGAATGCGCGGTGGACGCGAGCGAGCCGGCGCAGGTCACCCTGACCCCGCGGCTGTGGCAGACGGTCACCGGCATCAACCGCCAGGTCAACACGTCCTTGCGCGCCGTCACCGACCAGGAGCATTGGGGCGTGCCCGACCGCTGGGACCT
>NZ_JBEXZS010000243.1:0-1991 GCF_040593685.1 Methylobacterium sp. EM32
GAAGGCTGGCACCGGATCGTCATTGGTGACGCCTTCAGCGTCTTTCGCCGCCAAGCACCAGCCGGAGCGAGCGGGCGAGTTCGTCGCGGCGATAGGGCTTGCTCAGCACCGGCAGCTCGCCGCGCCCGATGACCTGCCCCTCGTCGAGATTAGCGACATAGCCCGAAGTGAGCAGAACCTTGATGCCGGGACGGAGCCTTTGCGCCTCGACGGCGAGCTGCGAGCCGTTCATGCCGCCTGGCATCACCACGTCCGAGAACAGGATGTCGATGCGCTCCACCCCCCTGAGGTGCTCCAGCGCCTCCGCGGCGTTGCGTGCGACGACCACCCGGTACCGCAGTTCCTCCAGGCTCTCGACAGCCATGGCGAGCACCGGCTCGTCGTCCTCCACGAGCAGCACCGTCTCGCCCGCGCCGGCTCGGCGGAGTGGAATGGCGCTGACCGGCCCGGTCCCAGGCTCCTCGCCGGCTGGATCGGTCGAGCGTGGGAAGCACAGGCTGACCGTCGTGCCCCGACCGACCTCGGACTCGATGCGTGCGAAGCCGTTGGCGCTGCGCGTGAAGCCGTAGACCTGGCTCAAGCCCAACCCCGTTCCCTTGCCGACCTCCTTCGTGGTGAAGAAGGGCTCGAACACGCGCGGGAGCGCGTCGGACGGGATGCCGCTGCCGGTGTCCGTGACCGACACCGTCACGTAGGGACCGGGCGGCACCCCCTTGTCGGCGACGGCCGAGGTACCGAGGTGGATGTTCCGGCTCGTCACGGCGATGCGGGCGGGGCCGTCCCGTCCCTCCATCGCATCTCGCGCGTTGACGACGAGGTTGAGCACCGCCGCTTCGAATTGGGCCGGATCGATGCGGATCGGATCGATCGCGGGATCGAGGTCGAAGGCCAGCGCGACGGCTCCGCCGGCCGCCCGCTCGGCGAGTGGCTTGAAGTCCAGGAGCAGCCGGTTCGGGTTGAGCGTCTGCGGCCGCAGCATCTGGCGCCGGGAGAAGGCGAGAAGCTGCTGGGTCAGCTGCTCGCCGCGCCTCGCCGCGCCCATGGCCGCCTCGGCCAGGCGCTTCACGCGCTCGACCTGCTCGGGCCGACGCAGCATCATGTCGAGCCCGCCGACGATGACGGTGAGCAGGTTGTTGAAGTCGTGCGCCACGCCGCCGGTGAGCTGCCCGATCGCTTCCATTTTCTGGGCTTGGCGCAGAGCCTCCTCGGTGAAGCGCTGGTCGGTGCGGTCCATCAGGATGCCGGCGATCCGCGTCGCCGTATCGCCCTCGTCGCGGACTCGGCCCCTGAGCGCGATCCAGCGCACCTGTCCGTCGGCGCGCCGGATGCGGCACTCGAGGTCGAGCGTGCCGGTCTCGCGGGTCGCCGCGAAAGCGCGCTCGGCGATGTCGCGGTCCTCCTCGACGACGTGCGCGATCAGGCTCTCTCTGTCCCAGTGCGGGCCCGCCTCGCCGTACCCGAAGACGGCGTCGAAGCGGGGCGAGCGCCGCGCCGCGCCGGTGCGGTCATCGAGGTCCCAGGACGCCATGCCGGCGGCGTCGAGGGCGAAGGCGAGGGTCTCGTGAGCGGTCTCGACCTCCCGCGTGCGCTCGGCCACGCGCCGCTCGAGATCCTCGTTGGCGAGCCGGAGCTGCGCTTGAGCCCGCTCGCGCTCCAGGAGATGCTCACGAGCCTGGTACTGGCGGCGGCGCGCCCGAAGGGCGGAGGCCGCGGCGCTGACGAGCGTCTCGGCATTCACCGGGCGCTCGAGCAGCACGACATTGGCGAGCCGGGCGAGCCGCTGCGACGCACGCTCGGAGCGGCGGGCGGCCTGGCGGGTCGCCAGCACGATGAAGGGGAAATCCGACCAAGCCGGTTGCGCATCGAGCCACGCAAAGAGGTCGGTGAGGTCACCTTCCAGCGCCTCCTCGGTGACGAGGGCAGCACCAGCGCCGGCCCGCAGGCCGTCGAGCCAGCCCGTCAGGTCGGGACAGGCTTGTGCGGGCGTGCCG
>NZ_JBEXZS010000244.1:0-29331 GCF_040593685.1 Methylobacterium sp. EM32
TCGAGCCGGCGGCGAGCCGCCCCGCCGCGACGCCGCGCAGGGCCACCGGGCTCGTTCCGCCCTTGGCGAGATCGACCGTGCCGGTCGGGCTGCCCGCGGCATCCGCCACGTACTGCACCGCGAGGCCGTTGGACGCCGCGAGCGCCGACCCCACATCGCCGTAGCTGCGCCCGCCGACGGCGTAGCTCGGCGCCGTGAAGGCGCCGGTGACGGGATCGTAGGACGCGCCCCCGCCGAGGGCGGTGCCGGTGGCGCGCAGCTGCCGGAAGGCCACCGCGTCGTCGTCGCGCAGGCCGGAGGCGAGCCCGGTGAGGCGGCGCACGCCTTGCGTACCGGTGATGTCGACGAGCGTACCGTCGGTGGACTTGCCGACCGTGAGGGTGCGGCTCGTCGCGTCCTGCTGCACCAGGCCGATCGTGCCGGCGGCCAATCCGGCATTCAGGCCGGACAGGCCGGCGGTGTTGCCCGCCACCTGCCGGTTGGTCGCGTAGAGCTGGCCGCCATTGACCGCATCGGTCGAGGTCGCGGCGGTGATGTCGCCGGGCGCGACGTTGTGCAGCCCGACCGGGCGGCCCCCCGTCGCGCCGACGAGGGTCACGTCGTTGGAGGGCACGGCCGGGTTGGCGGTGGTGGGGCTCGCGGCGGTGGAATAGCGCAACGGCATCTGCGACAGGGCGACGGCGCCACTGTCGAGCGTGGCCGGCGCGAGCCCGGTGATCGACACGGCGGAGCCGACAGCGCCGCCGCGGGTCAGGTCGATGCCGGGCAGCCGGGTGCCGCTCCCGTCCCGGTCGTAGCGGAGCGCGAAGGTGTCGATCGCCTGGACGGCGTCCGTCGCCTTGGCGTAGGGGACGCCGCCATAGCCGAAGCTCGGCGCGGCATAGGCGCCGGTCGCGGGGTCGAAGCCGCCGCCGAGCGAGCCCGCGAGGCTGTCGCCGACCATGCGCAGCTGGCGCAGGTTCACCGCGTCGGTGGCCCGCGTGGCGCCGGCGACGTTGGTGACTTGGCGCTCGGCGCCGGTCGCGCCCACCGAGAACTCGGCGTTGCCCGCGCCCAGCGCGACGCCGGAAAAGACCTCGTTTGCCGAGATCGCGCCACGCAGGGCCGAGGATCCGGCGCCGATCGCGACCGAGTGGGCATTGGCCGCGGCGGCGCCGCTGCCGACCGCGACGGCGCTGGCGCTCGTCGCCGTCGCCTTGCTGCCGAGCGCCAGCGCCGCCCCGCCGGTGGCGAGGGTGTTGTCGCCGATCGCGGCGTTGCCGGCGGACGATCCGGTGCCCAGGCCGTCGCTGCCGGCCTCGCCCGCGACCGTGGAGCGCCCGATCGCGATCCCGTCGGCACCGTAGACGCTGGCGACGAAGCCCTGGGCGAAGGAGTAGGCGCCGAACGCATAGGATTGCCGGCCCAGCGCGACGGCGATGTCGCCGGTCGCCTGGTTGTTCGTGCCGAGGGAGAGCGACGAGCGGCCGCTCGCCGTGTTGCTGTAGCCGATCGCGATGCCGTACGGCCCGTAGGCCTCGTTGTTCGAGCCGATCGCGGTCCCGTTGAATCCGTTGGCCCCGGCGCTGTTCCGGTAGCCGATCGCGACGCCGCCGCCGTTCCCGACCGACGAGCCCTGGCCGACCGCCGTGCCCGACGGCCGGGCGCCGCCGGTCGTCGTCTCGTTGATCGGCTGCGAGTTGCCGCCTCCGGCCCGGTAGTTGATGATGCCCTGGTTCCTGATGCTGGATTGCGCGCTCGCCCCCGAGCCGATCGCCACCGCGCCGGATCCGCTGGCATTCGCGTTGTAGCCGCCGGCGAAGGACTCGTCCCCGCCAGCCGATGCGTTCGGGCCGACCGCCGTGGCGTTGTTGGGGCCGACCGAGGCTCCGATTCCCGCCAGGTACGAATTCGACTGCGCCTGGGCTCCGGTCGCGAGAGCGACGCCGAGCCCGACCGTCAGGGCCGTCGTCGCCAGAAGTTCGCGGCGCAGCAACGGGCTCGGACGACGATACGCACTGAACATGGCGACAGATAGCCTCCAGGACGAGCGGTGACCGGACTTGGCGCTCCGAGGGGCGAAGCATCATCGTCACGAGCACTTGCACATCGATGCTGCGTGTCTACAACCTCGGATCCCCAATCCCGCTCGTATCTGGGATCCACTCGGCCGCTCGACGGCTCTAGTTACTGCCGCGTCCTTGAAAAATCTGTTAAGGCTAACTTTTAGCCGGCAATCGGATCGTGCGCGGCCAGGCCTGTGGGAGGGTTGTGAAGACCTTCGAGAGGCAGGCGTTGTTGCCCGGATCCTCCTGCAGGATGACCTTGCCGTCGGCGGTCACCGTCAGGTTGTCGAGCATCACTTGGCCTCCGGCCCGCGCGGCAGCTCCGTGATGGTGCCGCCGAGTTCGGGCCGGGTAACGTCGGTGGAGTCGAGCGCCCACAGCCGCGACGGGCTGGTGATGGCGTTGGTGGTGACGAAGTAGAAGCGGTTCGGGTTGCTCGGATCCCAGGAGCCGTCCTCGGGCCGCAGGAAGGTGGTGACGCCCTCGGCATCGCTCTCGGCCTGGAGCTGGGCGCCGGTCACCCGCGAGAAGTCGCCGTTCGGACCCATCTCCTGCAGGCTGAACGCGGCGCCGGCGGCGGCGAGCGAGGTCGCGTTGGTCTCGACGAGGACCGACGGGACCTTGATGCCGTAGAGCTTGCCGTTGGTGAGGCCCGCCTTCGATCTCGCTGCCGGTCGCCTGCTTGGTGCCGACATAGACGTAGAGCTGGCCGGTCGAGGAATCGTCGGTGCCGATCGTCACGGTCTTCGCGCCCGAGGCCGGGTTGGCGAGGGAGTTCTCCATCGAGAACTTGCCGAGGCGCGGCAGCTCGTAGATCCGGCCGGCCTCGGGGCCGTCGACGATCCAGGCCAGCGCCCGGCCCTCGGCCCCGGTCTCCTCGCCGTTCATGAAGATGCGGGTCCGGGTGCCGAGCCCGGTGCCCGCATCGTAGAAGGCCGAGACCGCCGGCAGGTCGGCCGAGCACAGGCGGGCGAGCGCCGTGGTGCCGGGCTGGCAGGTGCCGATCGCGGTGTTGAAGCCGTAATAGCCGGTGCCGAGGTCGCTCGCCGAGAGGACCTTCAGGCTCGCCTTGTCGACGATCAGCCGGTCGACGAAGGCGCCGGCCGCGCCGTGCGCCCGGACCACGCCGGAGGTGGCGCCGATCTCGTGGTTGACCAGCACCGTGGCGGTGCCGTCCCCGTTGTCGAGGGCGCCGATGCCGTCCGGGATGCCGACGAAGCGCCAGGGCGTGCCATTGGCCTTGACAGAGCCGGGGACCGTGTCGCCCACGCTCAGGATCGACGTGAGGCTGACATTGCCGGTGCTCGGCACGAGGTAGGGGGTCTGCGTCGTCGAGGGGCCGATGGCCATGGGAGGCATCCTTCCGGGAGCTTCCTTGGACTGTTTCCGAGGCTCCCCATAGACGCGCTTGAGCAACAGTCCGGCGACGTCTGGTAAGGTCGCATGCCCGGCCGGCCGACTTCATCCGTGTCGCCCTCGTCGCACCGGCCGAGACGAGAGCGCGGTGGAGCCGGGCCGGGCAATGGTCTAGAACGAAAAAAGAACAGGCGGGCCGGCGATTTACGGTCGCGCTTGAGGCCGGGTTCGGGGTCGCGGGACGGCGACGGGAGAGACGGGATGGCGATGCGGACGACCTTCATGGTGCAGACGTTCGAGGTGCACCGGAAGCGGTTGCGGCCGGGCGCGCGGGACGTCACGCCGACGGAGAGCGGGGCGCTCAAGCGCGCCGAGGCGATTGCCGGCCGGATGCCGGGCGCGGCGGCCCTGCGCATCGTGGCGGACGACGAGACCGGCGAACTCGAGAGCGTGACGATCCTCGGCACCTTCGGCGAGATCCCGGAGGATTTCGCCGAACAGATCAGCGGCGGGTAATCGAGGAGAGAACCATGGCCTTCAAGGCGAAATCCGCGGCCGAGACCAAGGCGGCAGAGCTGGCCGCAATCCTGATCCGAATCGCGGACCGGGACGGCGCGCCGGTCCAGATCGGCGTCGACGAACTCCGGCGCGCAAGCCCGCGCCTAACGCCGCTGGCGATCGGGCAGATGTTCCGCCGCCACCGCGACGACCTGGAGGCGGCCCTGTCGGAGCGCGGCTACACCCTCGTCGACTACGCCGACCAGGGGCCCGGACGCGGGATGGAATTCGAGATCGGGCCGGCCTGACTGCATCTCATGCGCTGGGCGCATGGGACCCCGGGCGACGACCCGGATTGTGCAGTGCGGGAAAGCGTGGGATACACAACTCACGCAAGGACGCGATGGCGTCGCGGACTTGCCAGCCCTCTTGGGCGTTTCCTCCCTAGACTTCGGGCCGCCCGCAAGGGTGGCCTTTTTTCTTTTCAGCTTTGTATTTCTTGTTAGTCCCTGACGGCACTGGACGAAGCTCCGCTCTTGCCTCGGCGACATGGCTTAGGCCGTCGCGACCGACCGGCCTCCGGCCCGTCCCGCCCCGGACCCGACCCACTCCCACCGCCGCGCGTCCCCTTTCGGCGAGCGCGCCCTAGATCCGGCTTCGGGTCGGGGCGCCTCGAAGAGCGATTTTCCCTCGCCCGCCTCGGCCGAGGCGGCGCAGCGCGCAGGAGCTTGTCATGACGGGCCGCACCATCGCCGATCTCTGCATCGAGACCCTGGAACATGCCGGCGTCGAACGCGTCTACGGCGTCGTCGGCGACAGCCTGAACGGCCTCACCGAGGCGATCCGCGCCCGGGGCAAGATCCGCTGGGTGCATGTGCGCCACGAGGAGGTGGCGGCCTTCGCGGCCTCCGCCGAGTCGCAAGGGACGGGCGGGCTCGCAGTCTGCGCCGGCTCCTGCGGCCCCGGCCACCTCCACCTCATCAACGGGCTCTACGACGCCCACCGCTCGCGCACGCCGGTGCTGGCGATCGCCGCCCACATTCCCTCGGCCGAGATCGGCAGCAACTACTTCCAGGCCACCCATCCGGAGGAGCTTTTTCGGGAGTGCAGCCACTATTGCGAGCTGGTCTCCGATCCCGGCCAGCTGCCTTACGTCCTCGAGACCGCGATCCGCACCGCGATCGGAAAGGGCGGCGTGTCGGTGGTGGTGATCCCGGGCGACGTCGCCCTGAAGGAGGCGCCCGAGCGCCCGCTCGCCGCGCCCGCGACGCTCGCCCCGAAGCCGCCGATCGTCCTGCCGCTCACCGGCGAGCTCGACGCGCTCGCCGACCTCCTCAACGGGTCGGAGAAGGTGACGCTGTTCTGCGGCCGCGGCTGCGCCGGCGCGCGCGACCAGGTGATCCAGCTCGCCGCGGCGCTGCAGGCGCCGGTGGTGCACGCGCTCGGCGGCAAGGAGCACGTCGAGAGCGACAACCCCTACGACGTCGGCATGACCGGGCTGATCGGCTTCTCCTCCGGCTACGCCGCGATGGAGGCCTGCGACGCCCTGCTCATGCTCGGTACCGACTTCCCCTACCGCCAGTTCTATCCGGAGAAGGCCAGAATCGCGCAGGTCGACATCCGGCCGGAGAATCTCGGCCGCCGCTGCCGGCTCGATCTCGGCCTCGTCGGCGACGTCGCGGTGACGATCGCCGGCCTGCTGCCGCGGCTGAAGGGCGGCCGGGATTCCGCCCATCTCGATCGCTGCCTCAAGCACTATGCCAAGGCCCGCGAGGGGCTCGACGACCTCGCCACCGGCAAGCCCGGCCGCAAGCCGCTCCACCCGCAATACCTGACGAAGCGGGTCAGCGAGGCGGCGGGTCCCGACGCCGTCTTCACCGCCGATGTCGGCACGCCGACGATCTGGGCGGCGCGCTACCTGACGATGACGCCGGGCCGGCGGCTGATCGGCTCCTGGGCGCACGGCTCGATGGCGAACGCCATGGCGCATGCGATCGGGCTCCAGGCCGCCTTGCCGGGCCGGCAGGTGATCGCGCTCGCCGGCGACGGCGGCTTCACCATGCTGATGGGCGACCTCCTCACCCTGGTGCAGGAGAGATTGCCGGTGAAGGTGGTGGTGTTCAACAACGGCACGCTCGGCTTCGTCGAGATGGAAATGAAGGTCGCCGGCTATCTCGAGACCGGCGTCGCGCTCCAGAACCCCGATTTCTCGGCCATCGCCCGCGCCGCCGGCCTGCACGGACGCCGCGTCGAGGATCCGGGCGAGCTGGAGGGGGCGCTCGCCGAGATGCTGGCCCATGACGGCCCCGCCCTCCTCGACGTGGTGACGAACCGCCAGGAACTCGCCATGCCGCCCCGGATCCAGGCCGAGCAGGTGAAGGGCTTCAGCCTCTACGTGATGCGCGCGGTGATGAACGGCCGCGGCGACGAGATCGTCGATCTGGCGAAGAGCAACCTGATCCGGTGAGGCGTCCTTGATCCGGTGGAACGGCGGGTCGTGGGGCAGCCCGGAGCAGGAGGAGGCGCGGGTTTCCCCTCTCCCCGCGGGCGGGGAGAGGGCTGTGTCTCCGTTCAGGAGACGCAGCAAGCGGCGGCGAAGCCGGAGCGAGGGTGAGGGGGTATTTCCGGAGGAGCTTCACGCGTCGAGACCCCCTCACCCTCGCCCTGCGGGCTCCCTTCACCCCCGACAAGGGGGATGAAGGCCTCTCCCCGCCCGCGGGGAGAGGAGAAACACGTGCCACTTCCTTTCTCCGGATTGCCCCGCTGCACGAGAGCAGGGATCCCGCGCGTTTCCGATGTCGGAGCGGACCGAGCGGAAATCCTGTGGGACATGTCCCGTCGAGCCAACTCCTCCACAGACCCGGATCGCGCGCAAGGCATCGCGACATTGCACACCGTGTTCCGCAACGAAGGATCATTCGAGCTTCGCCACGGCGATGCCTATGTCTTTCGGTCTAGGCGCATCCGCCCGAACCACGCCTGACCCTACGTCGGCGCCTCGCCTCTGCCAATTGTCGGACGCCACGATCCGCGCCTCTCCTCTCGGGGACTTCACCCAAACGCGGCCGGAGCATACAACGATCTCCACAAATCAACGCATCGCATCACCATAGAAATCCTCCGACACTCTCATTGTAATAGCTAAAAAACATAACGCTTGTTAGCGCCAGGCGATTTTGCCATTCGGTTTCCAGCCGCGGCCCCCGTGTCCTGTTCATGGTGTTGTCGGCCGCGGCCAGCGTTCCCGCTCGCCCTGGATCTTCGTCATGCCCGTCCCGTCGTCGCGCCGCGCCCGTCCCCTCTCGCTCGCGGGGCGTCGGCTGACCCGGTCGCTCCTGTCGGGCGTGGTGCTGTCGGCCGGCCTCGCCGCGGGGGCACGGGCCCAGGACGGAGCCGAGATCGCCCTCGATACCATCAACATCGAGGGCGCGCCCCGCCCGGTCGCGGCGACCGCCGCCGGGACGCAGCCCGGCGGTGCGCGGGGGCCGGTGCCGGGCTACGTGGCATCGCGCAGCGTGGTGGCGACCAAGACCGACACGCCGATCCTCGAGACCGCGCAATCGATCACCGTGATCGGCCGCGAGCAGATCGAGGACCAGAACGCGCTCACCATCAACCAGGCCCTGCGCTACAGCCCGAGCGTGACGACCGAGCAGCGCGGCGGCGCCGGCCAGACCCGGCTGGAGCAATTCCTGATCCGCGGCTTTACCGCGCCGCTCTTCCTCGACGGGATGCGCCTGCCGACCTCCCGCGACGCCTTCCCGTCGGTCGATCCCTACCGGATCGAGCGCATCGACATCATCAAGGGCCCGGCCTCGGTGCTCTACGGCCAGTCGGGCCCCGGCGGCATCGTCAACCTGACGTCGAAGATGCCGCAATTCGTCCGCCACGGCGAGGTCTTCCTCCAGGGCGGCGGCTTCAGCGAGGTCCGGGGCGGCGTCGATGTCGGCGGGCCGATCACCTCCGAGACCACCGTACCGGGCACCGAGCAATTCGCCTACCGGGTGACGGCCTCGGGCTGGAACGGCGACGGGCCGGCGGTGACGACGCGGGTCGAGCGCGCCTTCATCCAGCCGAGCGTGACCTGGCGGCCGTCGGCCGACACCTCGCTCACCGTGCTCGGCCTCTACCAGCGCGACCCGTTCTCCGGCTTCTACGGCGGCTTCCCGGCCTACGGCACGCTGTTTCCGCGCAATTTCGGCAACGGCATCGTCGGGCGCCTGCCGGTCGATTTCTACGACGGCGACCGCAACTTCGAGAAGTCGGACCGCACGCAGGCCGCGGTGACCTACATCCTCGATCACCGCTTCGACGACACCTTCCGCTTCCACTCCTCGGGCCGCTTCCTGCGCACCGAGGGGCAGTATCGCAGCGTCTACTCGACGTTCCTCACCAACGGCATCGCCACGCCGAGCCCGCTCACCACCGGCCCCTTGCTCAACCGCTCGCGCATCGCCACCGACGTGGCGATCGACGCCTACACGATCGACAATTACTTCGAGGCGAAGTTCGACACCGGCCCCTTCGCCCACACCGCGCTCCTCGGCGTCGACCACCAGACGATCAAGACCCGCACGCTGTCCTCGGCCTTCCCGGCCGCGCCGGACCTGAACCTGCTGGCGCCGAACTACGACATGACCATCCCGGTGCCGCCCTACACCACCAATGCGCGCCTCACCGCGCAGCAGACCGGCGTCTACCTCCAGGACCAGATCAAGTTCGACCGCCTGGTCCTGACGCTCGGCGGGCGCTACGACGTCGCCCGCCAGAGCGGGCCGACCCGGACGCTCGCCACCGGCGCCGTGGCGTTCCAGGACGTGCCCTCCGACGCGATGACCTACCGGGCGAGCCTGCTCTACCGCTTCGATGAGGGCATCGCTCCTTATGTCTCCTACAGCGAGGCGTTCGAGCCGATCACCGGCGGGCGCATCTTCGATCAGGCCTTCGGCTCGACCGGCCGCATCCCGGACCCGATCTCGAGCCGCCAGTACGAGGCCGGCATCAAGTACCAGCCGCCCGGCACCGACCTCCTGCTCACCGCGGCGGCCTTCGACATCAAGCGCTCGAACACCCTGACGCCGGACCCGGCCAATCCGGGCTTCAACCTGCAGACCGGCGAGATCGGCGTGCAGGGCGTCGAGTTCGAGGCCCGCGCGACGCTCGCCGAGGGGCTGAACCTCGTCGGCGGCGTCTCCTTCCTCGACGTGCGCAACACCCGCGACACCACCACGACCTTCAACCAGGCCACCGGCCAGACCGTACCGATCGTGGGCCGGCGCCCGGTGCAGATCCCGGACCGCACCGCCTCGCTGTTCGTCGACTACACGGTCCAGTCCGGCCCGCTGCTTGGCCTGAGCTTCGGCGGGGGTGTCCGCTATCTCGGCGGCTCCTGGGGCGACGCGGCCAACAGCCTGCGGGTGCCCGAGAACGTGCTCGTCGACGCGGTGGCGCGCTACGACCTCAAGCATCTCGACCCGAAGCTCACCGGCTTCGACCTCCAGGTCAACGCCCAGAACCTCCTCGACGAGCGGGTCGTGACCGGTTGCCTGTCCTACGCCGGCTGCTATGTCGGCCTGCCGCGCACGGTCTACGCGACCCTGCGCTACCGCTGGTGAGACCGTGAGCCTCCCCCTCTCGACCCGCGCGGCGGTGGCCGGCCGCGTCGTCCTCGCCGCCGGCGGGGGCTATGCAGTCGCGGCCCTCGCCACCGCCCTCCTGTCGCTGGTCCTGCCGATGTCCCGGGCGGAGGCCGTGACGACGGCGACGCTCCTCAGCTTCGCCATCATGGTGGGAATCGTGGTCGCGGTCTTCGCGGCCCGCTCGCTCGGGCGGGCCGCCGTCGTCGTCGGGATCCTCTCCCTGGTGCTCGGGGCCGCCCTCTGGCTCGTCACCGGATCATCGTCATGAAGCAGGGCTTCCGCCAGTCCATGGCCTGGCTGCACACCTGGTCCGGCCTCGTCGTCGGCTGGGTGCTGTTCGCCGTCTTCGTCACCGGCACCGCGACCTATTACCGGACCGAGATCTCGCGCTGGATGCAGCCGGAGCTGCGGCGCGAGGCCACCATCACCCCCGAAGCCCTGGCGATTGCGGCCGAGCGCGCGGTGGCCCATCTTGAGGCCCATGCGGGGCATGCGCGGACCTGGTTCGTCGGCCTGCCGACCCCGGAGCGGCCCCTCGTCGAGCTGTTCTGGCGCAACAGGCCCGGCACGCCGCCGGGCCACGTCCTCCTCGATCCGGGGACGGGCGCGCCCGCCGCGATGCGGGCGACGCGGGGCGGCGACTTCTTCTACCGCTTCCATTTCGAGCTGAACCTGCCCCCGCTCTGGGGCCGCTGGATCGTCGGCATCTGCGCCATGGTGATGCTGGTGGCGCTGGTGAGCGGCATCGTCACCCACCGGCGCATCTTCTCGGATTTCTTCACCCTGCGGCGGGACAAGGCGGCGCAGCGCGGCTGGCTCGACGCCCATAACGTCAGCGGCGTGCTGGCGCTGCCGTTCCACCTGATGATCACCTATACGGGCGTGGTGACGCTGGCGCTGATGTACATGCCCTGGGGCGTCACGGCGGCCTATAACGGCGACCAGTTCGCCTATTTCGCCGAGACCGGACAGATCACGCAGACCCGCCCGGCTCACGGGCAGCCCGGCACCCTCGCCCCGGTCGGGCCGATGGTCGCCCGAGCGCTCGCAACCATTCCCGAGCCCCTGGAGCGGCTCACCATCGCCAATCCGCGCGACGCGAATTCCACGGTAGTGGCGGTGTTCGAGGAGCCGCACGGCCTCTCGCACGAGCACCCGCAGGTCGCCTTCGCGGGCACAACCGGCGCGGTCGTCGAGGTGCTGTCGGGAGGCTTGCGGCCGGCGGCCAAGACCTTCACCACGATGGTCGGCCTGCACGAGGCGCATTTCGCCGGGGCCGCCTTGCGGCTGCTGTTCTTCCTGTGCGGGCTGCTCGGCTGCGCGATGGTGGGAAGCGGGCTCGTGCTCTGGACGGTAGCGCGGCTGCCGCGGGCCGGGATCGCGCCGGGCTGGGGCTGGCGCCTCGTCCACGCCCTCAACCTCGGCACGGTGGCGGGCCTGCCGGCGGGCATCGCCGCCTACTTCCTGGCGAACCGGCTGCTGCCCCTCGGCCTCGGAGCCCGGGCGGAGTGGGAGGTCGGGGTGTTCTTCGGCGCCTGGATCGCGGTAGCCCTCGCCGGCGCGTGGCCGGCGCCGCGCCGGGCCTGGCGCGGGGCGCTCGGCCTCGTGGCCGCCCTGTTCGTCGCGGTGGTGCTCGCCGATCTCGCGACCGCCCGGGCGCTGTGGGACGATGCCCTCTGGTTCCTCGGCTTCGACGCCGTCCTCCTCGCCGTCGCGGCTGGTTTCGCCCTCGTCGCGCACAAGGTCGACCGCTTCGCGGCCCCGCGCCGGGCGCGCCGGGTGGCGGAAGCATCCGCGGCAGCCGCGCAGATGGGGCGGGCATGACGCTCCTCGTCGGCTCAGGGCTCAGCTTCCTCGGGCTTGCCGCCCTGTGCCTCTCCATGGCCCGGCACCATCAGGCGGTCTGGTCGCGCCCGCCGGACCGGCCCCGCGCGCGCGCCTTCCGCGCCGCCGGCTGGGGTCTGATCGCTTTGTCGCTGGCCGTCGCGGTCCGGGGCGAGGGCTGGAATTTCGGTCCGGTCGACTGGCTCGGGTCGCTGATCGGCGCGGGCCTCCTGCTGATCGTCGTGCAGTCGTACCGGCCGCGGGCGCTGCTGTGGCTGGCTCCGCTCGCGGGGATGGTCGCGGTTGCGGGTGTGGTCGCCGGGGCTGTCTGATCCCCCGTACCTTGGCACTCGGCGACTATGCTCCGGTCGCTTCCACACCCTCCGGGTCATTCCGGGGCCGCGTAAGCGGAGCCCGGAATCCAGACGCACAGGTCGTACAGAACGAGGCGGATAGGTATCCGCTTTATCCTATACGGTCCGCGGTTCTGGATTCCGGGCTCCGCTGCGCGGCCCCGGAATGACATGGAGGATGGCATTCCCGTTGACGGAAATCTTGCACCCGCCGACAGGACCCGCTCCTCACCCCCGCCGCGACGCCTCGCCCAGCCGGCGCAGGTCCGCCACCACCGCGCGCGTGCCGGCATAGAGCAGCCCGCCGGTGAGCATGTCGTCGGAGCCGAGATATTCGGCGACGCCGCCGGCCTCGCGCACCAGGAGCAGGCCGGCATAGCAGTCCCAGGAATTGAGGCCGGGATCGTAGTAGCCGGCGAGTCGCCCGGCGGCGACGTAGGCGAGCATCAGGGCGCCCGAGCCGTTGCGAAACAGCACGCCGCCCTCACTGTAGAGGCCGTGCACGAAGGCGGCGGCTTCCGCGGCCGGGGTCTTCTGGGTGGCGCCGAAGCCGATATTGGCCGAGGTGAGCACCGTCTCCGGGTCGATGCGGAGCGGCCGGCCGTTCACGGTCGCGCCCTCCCCCACCAGGCCCGCATAGGTCTCGCGCAGGACCGGCGCCTCGATCACGCCGGCGACCAGCCCCTCGGGGCCGCGCACGCCGATCGACACGCACCAGTTCGGCTGGCCGTTGAGGAACGGGCTGGTCCCGTCGATCGGATCGACGACCCAGGTATAGCCCGACCGGCTCGGGACCGGATCGTGCTCCTCGCCGATCACCCCGTCCTCCGGAAACGCCTCTTTGATGCGGGCGCGGATCAGCAATTCGACCTCGCGGTCGGCCTGCGAGACGAGGTCCTGGGCGCCGCTCTTCTGCTCGACCACCAGCTCGTCGCGGGCGTTGAAGAAGCCGATCGCCGTCTCGCCGGCGGCGCGGGCGATCGCGAGGGCGGCGTCGCGGCGGGACGCGGCGGCGCGGGCGGTGTCGGTGGTCATGATGGCGGATTCCTCGAACGAGTGGGTGCGGCCGTCCTACACGGCCGGGTGTCTCAGGTGTGCGACGTGATGTCCGCGCCGGTGACCGCGGCGAGCGTCGCCGCGATGGCCGCGCGGGCCTCCGGCGAGGCCGGGCTCTGCGGCGGCACCGGATCGCCGACGGCGTAGCCCTGCATCTGGAGCGCCGCCTTGACGCAGGCCGCGAGGTTGTAGCGGGCAAAGACCTCGTTGAAGGCCCAGACCCGCTTCTGCAGCGCCACGGCCTCGGGCCAGCGCTCCTCCCGGCACAACCGGTACAGCGCCAGGCATTCCCGCGGGATGACGCAGGCCGGACCCGCGAACCAGCCCTTGCCGCCGAGCATCATCACGCTCGCGGCGATGTGCGAGGAGGCGGCGAAGACGTCGAGGTCGTCGCCGACGCGGTTGATGATGGAGAGCAGGCGCCCGGTATTGGTCGAGGCGTCCTTGATCCCGACGATGTTGGGATGCTTGGCGAGCCGCGCGATCGAGGCGACCGAGAGGTCGGCGCGCTGGAAGTTCGGGTTGGTGTAGAGGATGATCGGCAGGTCGGTGGCATCCGCCACGGTCAGGAAGTAGCGCTCGACTTCCCCTTCGGTCAGCGGGAAGTAGGCGTCGAGGATCAGCACGATCCCGTCCGCCCCCGCCGCCCGGCAGGCCTTCGCCTGCGCGACCGCGCCGCGGATCGCCGTCGAGGCGACACCCGGCAGGACCGGCACCCGGCCAGCAGTCGCGGCCACCACCGCCGCCACGGTTTCGCGCTTCTGCGCCTCGTCGAGATAGGCGAACTCGCCGGTCGAGCCGAGGGGCGTCAGGCCGTGCACGCCCGCCGCGATCAGGTCGTCGCAGAGCGTCGCCATCACCCCGGCCTCGATCCGCCCCTCGGCGTCGAGCGGGGTGACGAGGTAGGGGATGATGCCCGCAAAGCGCGCCATCGTCACCGCTCCGCGAAGGTGCGCACCAGGGCGTGGGCGATCGCCATCGGCGGCGGGGTCATCAGGCCGTCGGGGTGGTGGCGCTCCAGCATCTGGCGCACCTCGGCGCGGGTGAACCAGCGCGCATCCTCCAGCTCGGTCCGGTCGAGCACCAGGGCGTCGCCGTCCGCCTCGCCCTCGCAGCCGATCATCAGCGAGGACGGGAACGGCCAGGGCTGCGAGAGGTGGTAGCGCACCGCGCCGACCCGCACGCCGGCCTCCTCGAAGGTCTCGCGCCGCACCGCGTCCTCGATGGTCTCGCCGGGCTCGAGGAAGCCGGCGAGGCAGGAATAGACGCCGGGCGCGAACCGGGCTTGGCGCCCGAGGAGGCAGCGGTCCCCGTGCGTCACCAGCATGATCACCACCGGATCGGTGCGCGGGAAGTGCTCGGTGCCGCAGGACGCGCAGTCGCGCCGGAAGCCGCCGCAGGAGAGCGTGGTGGGGTTACCGCAATTGGCGCAGAAGCCGTGCCGGGCGTGCCAGCCGAGCAGGGACTTCGCCGTGGCGAGCACCCCCATCTCGGGCGCCGGCACCGCCCCCTCCGTGGCGACCGCGCGGGCATCGAGCACCCGATAGGCCGGATCGCCGGAGAAGAGCGCCGCCGCATCCGCCGGCAGCGCGCCGGCGAAGGCCGGCCGGCCGCCGACCCGGCCTAGGAAGAGCTCGGGCGAAGGCGGGCCGGCGCGCACAGCGTCCTCGCGCGACAAAAGGCAGGTGGCGCCGCCCTCGGTCACCCGCAGCACCGGCACGTCGCCGCAGAACAGAAGCAGGCTCGCGTCGGGCGTCTCCGCCAGGGTCGGGGTCGGGCCGCTGCGCTCGGCCGAGTGGCGCTCGAGCAGGCTCCGGGCATAGCCGAGGCGATCCAGGGAGTAGGGCAAGGAGACGGTCAAGGCTTGCGACCTCATGCATCATCGTGCGGAGCCCGGCGCGGCCCCTCGCGTCGCCGCCAGCATGGGCAGGCAAAATGATGCAAAAGCAAGGCGCCGGGCGAGGCGGGCGCCATGCTCCCGGTGCAGCCGGAGCCCGCGGGCTTGCAACGGCCGTGTCGCGCGGCCGGTGGCCGGATGCCGGCCCGCAGCGGCACCGTGCCCATCAGGCTGTTCACGCCGCCGGGTGCGGTCGTCCGAAGAGGACTTCGGGGACATCGCCGCGCCGCCTTCGGGACGATCCGGTTCGCCGAAACCCGTCATCCAATCGGTCGGACGGGGTCTCGCTTCGACGAGACCGGTTTCCGCACCCTTGACGCGAATCACCCCAATTCCCTGATCAAGCGCCACCGGCATGGCGTTTCGGGGAGGCCGACATGGACGAGGTCAGGATCGCGGTCGCGGGCGCCGGGCAGATCGGCCTGCGGCACATCGAGGAGATCGGCAAGACCCCAGGAGCGCGACTGTCGGCCGTCATCGATCCGGGCCCGGATGCGGCCGCGGTCGCGGACCGGGAGGGCGTTCCGCTCTACGAGACCCTGGACGCCTGCCTGTCCGCCGACAGGCCGGACGGCGTGGTGCTGGCGACGCCGAACCGGCTGCACGTCCCGCAGGGGCTGGCCTGCATCGCGACCGGGATCCCGGTGCTGATCGAGAAACCCCTCGCGCACAGCCTGGAGGAAGGCGAGCGCCTGGTTGCGGCCGCGGAGAAGGCCGGAGCCCGCGTCCTGGTCGGCCATCACCGCCTGCACAGCCCGCTCCTGCGGCGGGTGGTCGAGGTGGTCCGGTCCGGGCTCCTCGGCCGGATCGTCGGGGTGATGGGCAGCGCCGCCTTCTACAAGCCGGATGCCTATTTCGCGGGGGCCAACGCGTGGCGGCGCGAGCCGGGCGGGGGCCCGCTCCTGATCAACATGATCCACGAGATCGGCAACCTGCGCGCCATGGTGGGCGAAGTCGTCGCCGTCCAGGCCACCGCCTCGAACGCCGTGCGGGGCTTTCCCGTGGAGGACACCGTGGCGATCACGCTGCGCTTCGCCGAGGGCGCGCTCGGCACCTTCTTTCTGTCCGACACGGCGGCGTCGGCGCGGAGCTGGGAGCAGACCTCGCGCGAGAACGAGGCCTATCCGACCTATCCCGACGAGGATGCCTATACGATCGTCGGCACGGACGGCTCGCTGGCGGTGCCGACGCTCCGGGTGAAGCGCTACGCGAAGGCGGAGGCCCGCTCCTGGTTCGAGCCCTTCACCTGCGAAACGCTGGCCGTCGACCGCGCCGATCCCCTGGCGGAGCAGATCGCGCATTTCGCGGCGGTGATCCGGGGCGAGGCCGCGCCGCTGGTGAGCGCCCGCGACGGGTTGCAGAACCTGCGCGTCGTCGACGCCATCATGCAGGCAAGTCGCCTGGGCGGAACCGTCGAGGTTCCGGTTGCTTGACGAGCCCGTGGCGGGTCGGATCGACCGTCGGGCCGCCAGGACAAGGATTCCATCGGAATCGCGGCGCCTCCGGCAGCACCCGCTCCGTCGAAATTCGCACTCCAATCGATCGGACGACGTCTCGTTTCGACGGGACCGATTTCCGCGCCGTTATGGCCGGCAAAAGCGCCGACGAGACCCTCCATTGATCGCGCGGCGGCCGCCTTCCGCTGGGGAGCGTCCGTTAATCTCCGAACACTACAATCGCTCTCGTCCGGTGACGCAACACCGGCGAGTCGTGGGACCGGGTTCCTGACATGAGAGCGCGTGCATTCATCGCCGGCCTGTGCCTGCTCGGAGCCTGGGCCGGGAGCCTCGCGGCGCGGGAAGCGGGCAGCGACCTCGACGCCCTCCTCGCCGCACCCGGCCGGGCGGGCCCCCGGGTCGATGTCGACGGCCGGCCACTCCTGCCCGAATCGCTGCGGGACCGGCTGGCGGTGGTCTCCTTCGTGAGCGCCGACTGCACGATCCTCTGTGTCACCCGGACGATGGACCTCGACGCGCTGGCCCGTGACCTGCCGGCCTCCTTGCGCGGCCGCGTTGTGTTCCTCGCCATCGGCATGGATCCGGCCGGCGACGATGCCGCGCGCCTGCGCGGCACCGTCAAGCAGCTGCTCGGCCCGGCGCCGCAGGTCCGGGTGCTCCCGTCCGACGCCGCCGGGGTCAAGGCGGTGGCCGCGGCCCTGCGCTATCCAGCGTCCTCGCTGCCCGACCCGCCGCCCGCGATCCTGCTGTTCGACCGCCGCGGGCAATCCGCCATGGTCTATGGCGGCGACCCTCTCGACGCTCCGCGCCTGCGGCGGGACCTCGTCGCCCTCGACGCGTTCGCCGAGGGCCTCGACCGGCCCTGAGGCTCGGCCATCGCGTCGAAGCGGATGCGTCCAGCCTCACGCCGCCGCGAACAGAGCCCGCGCCCGCTCGACCAGCTGCGCCGCCGCATGCGCCGGATAGGGCTCCCGCGTGCCGTGCCCCCAGACCGGCCCGGGCCAGGCCGGATCCGACCGGAACCGCCCGACGACGTGGACGTGGAGTTGCGCCACCACGTTGCCGAGGGCCCCGACATTCACCTTGTCGGGCTGGGCGAGGGCCTGCATCACCCCCACCGCCAGACGGGTCTCCTCCATCAGCCGGGCGGCGTCCACCGGCGACAGGTCGGTGAGCTCCGAGACATCGGCGCGGCGCGGCACCAGGACCAGCCAGGGGAAGCGCTTGTCGTCGAGCAGCAGCACCCGCGACAGGGTGAGGTCGCCGAGCAGGATCGTGTCGGCGGAAAGCCGCGGGTCCAGCGGGAAATCGTCGGTCGGCAAGTCGTCAGTGGGGGAATCGTCGGTCATGCGGGTCCGTCAATGCGCCATCAGCACCGGCATCGCGGCGTGGGCGAGGATGTGGCTGGTGGCGCCGCCGAAGATCATCTGGCGCAGCCGGCTCTGGGTATAGGCGCCCTTGACCAGGAGGTCGCAGCCGATCGCCTCGGCCTCGGTCAAGAAAATCTCGCCGACGGTGCGGCGGCCGGCGGCGAGGGTGCGGCCTTGCGCCGACAGGCCCTCGCGGTTGAGGGCGGCGGCCATCTCCTCGGCGCTCGGGCCCGGCACCATGCCGGCATCGACCCCCAGCACCTCGATCCGGGAGGCGGCGCGCAGGAACGGCGACGCGAAGGCGACCGCGCGGGCGGTCTCGGTCGAGCCGTTCCAGGCGATCACCACGGTCTCGCCGATGCTGGCGGGCGAGTTCGGCGGGGCGATGATCAGGGGGCGGCCGCTCTCGAACAGCACCGCCTCGAGGGTCGTCATGCGCGGCGCGCCCTCGCCGCTGCCGGGCCGGCCGACCACGGTGGCGTTGAACAGCCGCGCGTGCTGCGCCAGGAAGCCGTCGCCGGGAGGGGCGTCGGGCCGCCAGCGCCAGCGCGGGCCGTTCTTGCCCGCATCGGCGCTCTCGCGGGCGATGCCGTGGCGCTCCATCGCGGCGGTGAACAGCCCGCCGCAATCGCGGGCCTCGACGAGGTCGGTCTCCTCATCGCGCACCCAGGTCATGCCGCCGACCATGTCGACGGGGACGTACTCGGCCAGCGCCGGGCGCAGGCCGAACCCCTCGATGCCGGCGCCGAAGCGGCGGGCGGTGAGCACCGCGGTGTCGAGGACGGAATCGAGCAGGATGTGGCGGGCGACCGGAACGAGGAGCGTCTTCATGGGGGCGCACTCACCTCAGGAGCCTCGGGGACGATGGCGCGATTGCATCACGCCGGCCTCCGGCCTGTCCAGTGGCCCACCGGAGCAATCCCCGGCGCCCGCTCACGGGCCGGCGGAGGCCTCGGCCGCGCTGCGTCGCGGCTCCGGCGGCGCGTCCTGGCTGCAGGCCGCGCCCGCGCCGTCCCGGCCGCCGGGGGCGCAGGTCTCCTCCAGCCACAGGGCGAGCACCAGGGCGAGGCCGGCGGGAGCGGCGAGCGCCAGGAAGGCCCAGGTCCAGCCGAGATGGAGCGCGAGCAGCCCCCCGACCCAGCCCGAGAGGGCGCCGCCCACCCCCTGCACCGCCGCGACGGTGCCGAGCGCCGTCTGGGTGCGGCCCGAGCCCCAGGTCAGGTCGGCGACCACCACCGGCACCGCGACGCCGATGACGCCCGAGGCGACGCCGTCGAGCACCTCCGCCAGCACCAGCCAGTACGGATCGGACAGGAAGGCCGAGAGCAGCGCCCGGACCGGCAGCACCGCGCAGGCGACGAGGAGGAGCTGGCGCCGGCCGCGCCGGTCGGCGAGCGAGCCGGCGAACAGTGCCACCGGGATCATCACGGCTTGCGCGACGATGACGTAGCGGGCGGTCCAGCCGGTGCCGTCCTGGCCGGACGCCACCAGCTTCTGGCCGAGCAGGCTCAGCATCGAGCCGTTGGCGAGGTTGAACAGGGCGAGCGCCGCCGAGAGGATCAGGAGCCGCCGGTCGGACAGGATCTCGAGGATGCCGGAGCGCTCCGGCTTGTCGTCCGGGTCGTCCTCCTTCCAGCCGACGGCGCGCCGGCCGTTATAGGCCTTTTTCGGCGTCGTCAGCGCCGCCGCGATGGCGCAGGCGGAGAGCAGGCCGAGCACCCAGAAGGCGATGCTCGGGCCCATCACCGGCGTACCGAAGCTGATCGCCAGGGCGGCGCCCAGGATGCCGACGTGGTTCCAGGCCTGGTTGCGGCCCTGCTGCTTCGGAAAAGCCTGCTTGCCGACCATGCCGAGGGTGAGCGCCGTCACCGCCGGCACCACCAGGGTGCCGCCGGCCGCCGCGATGAACTGGGCGGCGAGCACCGTCGTGAAGGAGCGCGCCGGCAGGAGCAGCAGGGTGCCGACGAGGATCGCCGCGCAAGCCGCCGCGATCAGCATCCGGGGCCGGCCGAGCCGGTCGACCAGGGCGCCGAGCGGTCCGCTCAGGACCAGCGTCGCGAAGCCCACGATGGTGGTGACGAGGCCGACCTGGCTCGGCCCCCATTGCGCGGACTGCGCCAGCCAGGTGCCGAGGAAGGGGCCGAGCCCGCCCTGGATGTCGCCGACGAAGGCATTGATCAGGGCGAGATGGGTCGTGGGATTCATCAACGCGGAGGCGCTCCGGTTCGCTCAAGGTCTCTTGACGGACCCACACGGGCCAACGCGCCTAAACGGGGAATGATCGGTTCGGTGCCGTGACGCCCGGGTGAGATGCGGCGCGCCCTCTCCCCTGGGAAAACCCCGTCAGGGGCTCGGCACCGCGCAGGCGGCGGCGAGGCGGGCGAGCATCGCGTCGGGGATGCCCATGGCGACGAGCTGGTCGTGGGTGTGGCGGACGTAGTCCGGGTTGGCGCCCGAGCGGCCGAGGCCCTGGCGCACCAGCCGCACCAGCTCGGTCTCCGGCAGGCGGCCGGCATATTGCGGGTGGCGGCGGTCGACGAGGTAGGTCACCGCCTCGATCCGGCGCCCGTCGTCGAGGGTGACGCCGAGCACCCGCTCGACATAGACCGCCGTGACCTGCTCGCGCTCGCGCAGGTAGGCGAGCGTAGCCGCGGCCTCTTGCCCTGCGACCCGGAAGGCCATGCCGCGGCAGGAGCCGCCGCGGTCGAGCCCGAGCACCAGGCCCGGCCGCTCCGGCGTGCCGCGATGGACGTGCGAGAGCACACAGAGCGAGCGGTGGTAGCCGCGCAGGCGCCCCGGCCCGCTCTCCACGAAGGGGAAGCCCGGCCGCCACATCAGCGAGCCGTAGCCGAACACCCACAGATCCGACGGTTCGCCCGCCTGCATCGCCTTGTTTCCTCCTGGCAGGCTTCGTCCGGAGCCTCGTCCGGCACGACCTCGTGAGCGGGCCGCCCGACCTGCCACTCTTGCCGGGCGCGGCCGGTAGCAGCTACGGGGACGCGGTTCAATCCGGGCGGCCCGTGCCGGGCCGCCGCAGAGCCGGGATCATGCCGATGAACAGGCCGACCACCGTCGGGACGACCAACGAGACGCCGCCGAGCGCGCGCCCGGGCCAAGTCTCCGGTGAAGTCTCCGGTCAGGCCCCGGGCCAAGGCCCGGGGCGCGGTCCCGGCCTGCGCCTCGGCCTGTTCGCGCCGTTCGCGCTGCTGATCCTGCTGGCTCTGGCCTGGAGCGCGGGCTGGTTCTGGCTGCGGGGCAAGGCGGAGGGCGAGATCGACGTGTGGTTCGCCCGCGAGGCGCAGGCCGGCCGGCAATGGACCTGCAAGGACCGCTCGCTGACCGGCTTCCCGTTCCGGTTCGAGCTGCGCTGCACGGAACTCGCCTTCGCCCGCTCCGACGTGCGCTTCACCACCGGCCCGGTGGTGGCGGTGGCGCAGGTCTACCAGCCGCGGCACGTGATTGTGGAGGCGACCGGGCCGTTCCGGGTGCAGCAGGGCGAACTCGAGGCCGATGTGAGCTGGAGCCAGCTGGAGGCGAGCGTGCACGCCACGAGCGACGGTTTCCAGCGCGCCTCCGTGGTGGCGGACGGGCTCAAAGGGGCGGTCACCGGCGCCGACCCCTCGCCGATCGACTTCACGGTCGGCCATCTCGAACTGCATGCGCGGCCGACCCCGGGGCGCTTTTCCACCGACGGCGCGGTCGACCTGAGCGCCCGGGTGCTGCAGGCGGGCCTGCCGCTCCTCGACCCGGTGCTCGGCGGGACCGAGCCCGCCGACATCGCCCTCGACGCCACCGTGACCCGGGCGGCAGGGTTCCGCACCCGCACCCTGGCGCAGGAACTGGAGCGCTGGCGCGAGGCCGGCGGCACGGTCGAGATCGCCAGCCTCGCTGCCGAGAAGGGCAGCCGGCGCCTGCGGGCGCAAGGGATGCTCGCCCTCGACGACCAGCACCGGCCGACGGGACAGCTCGACGTACGCACCGCCGGCCTGGAGCAGGTGATCGCGCCGCTGATCAGCGAGCAGCTCGGGGCGCGACTCGGCGGCGACGGCGCGGCGCTGATCGGCAACATCGTCGGCCAGTTCCTCGGCGGGCGCCGCAAGGAGCCGGTGCCGGGCGCGGGCGCGTCTCAGGACCGCCCCGGCGAGCCGCCCCTGAAGGTGCTGCCGACCGTGCGCCTCACCGGCGGGCGCGTGGTGGTCGGACCCTTCGCGGTGCCGAACGTGCGGCTCCAGCCGCTGTATTGAGCTTGCGGGGCGGTTGCCGCCTAAGCCCCGGCGTCGTACCCCAAGGGGCATGAGCCAGACCGCCCGCTTCCAGAGCTTCGAGGATCCCAGCCACCGGGAGGGCGCGGCGCGGATCGCCGCGCTCCGGGCCGCGATGGCGCAGAGGGGATTTGCCGGCTTCGTCGTGCCCCGGGCCGACGAGCACCAGTCTGAATACGTGCCCCCCAACGCCGAGCGGCTGGCCTGGCTCACGGGATTCACCGGCTCGGCCGGCACCGCGATCGTGCTCGCCGACAAGGCCGCCCTGGTGGTGGACGGGCGCTACACCCTCCAGGCCGCCGAGCAAGTCGATACGAGCGTCGTCACCCCGGTGCCGCTGGCCGAGACCAGCGTGGAGGCCTGGATCGCCGCCAACCTGCCGGCGGGCGGGGTGCTGGCCTACGATCCCTGGCTGCACACCCCGGACGGGCTCGCCCGGCTCGAGCGCGCCGCCAAGGAGGCGGGCGGGCGCGTCGAGCCGACCGCCCTCAACCTCGTCGACCTCGTCTGGATCGACCGTCCCCCCGCCCCGCGGGCGCCGGTGGTGACCCATCCCGAGAGCCTGGCCGGAGAGGCGGCGTCGGCGAAGCTCGGGCGGGTGCGCGAGGCCCTGACGAAGGCGCGGCTCGACGCGCTGGTCGTGTCGGACCCGCACAACCTCGCCTGGGTGTTCAACCTGCGCGGCGGCGACGTCGCCCACACTCCCCTGCCGCTGGGCTACGCGGTGATCCCGCGGGAGGGTGAGGCGCGCCTCTTCCTCGACCCCGAGAAGGTGACGGAGGAGGCCGCGCAGGCCCTCGACGGCCTCGCCGCGCGGGACGAGCCGGGGGCGCTGCCCGCCGCGCTCGACGCGCTTGGCGCCGCCAAGGCCCGGGTGCGGGTCGATGTGGCGACCGGCGCCGTGGCGCTCGGCCGGCGCATCACGGCCGCCGGCGGCACGCTCGATGTCGGGCCCGATCCGATCACCGCCATGAAGGCGGAGAAGAACGCCGCCGAGATCGCCGGCTCCCGCGCCGCGCATGTCCGCGACGGCGCCGCGGTGACCCGCTTCCTCGCCTGGCTCGCCCGGGAGGCGCCCGGCGGGGCGGTGTCGGAGATCGACGCGGTGGTGCGCCTCGAAGCATTCCGGATCGAGACCGGCGCCTTACGCGAGGTCGCCTTCCCGACCATCTCGGGATCCGGGCCGAACGGCGCCATCGTGCATTACCGCGTCACCCGCGGCACCGACCGGCGGGTCCAATCGGGCGAGCTGTTCCTGATCGATTCCGGCGCCCAGTACGGCGACGGCACCACCGACATCACCCGCACGGTGGCGGTCGGCACCCCGAGCCCGGAGATGCGCGACCGCTTCACCCGGGTGCTGAAGGGCCACATCGCCATCGCCACCGCGGTCTTTCCCCGCGGCACCACGGGGGCGCAGATCGACGCCTTCGCCCGCCGCCCGCTCTGGGAGGCCGGCCTCGACTTCGACCACGGCACCGGCCACGGCGTCGGCGCCTTCCTGTCGGTGCACGAGGGGCCGCAGCGCATCGCCAAGACTGGGACGGTGGCGCTCCAGCCCGGCATGATCGTCTCGAACGAGCCGGGCTACTACAAGACCCGCGCCTTCGGCATCCGGATCGAGAACCTGGTCCTGGTCGAGGAGCGGGCGATGGCGGGCGCCGAGCGCCCGATGCTCGGCTTCGAGACCCTGACCCTCGCGCCGATCGACCTCGCCCTGGTGGTGCCGGAACTGCTCGACCCGCAGGAGACCGCCTGGCTCGACGCTTACCACGCCCGGGTGCGCGAGACGCTGTCGGATCTGGTCGATCCGCAGACCCGCGCGTGGCTGGCCGCGGTGACGCGGCCGGTCGCCGCATTCGCGTGAGGCGTGAAGCGGACGGCCTGACAACCTCTCCGGGTCATCCCGGGGCTCGCCTGGAAGGCGAGAACCCGGGATCCATAACCGCTGCCGATGTCGAACGAAGCGACCGGCGTTCCTCCTCACCCTGAAAGCTCAGCGGTTATGGATCCCGGGTTCCGCTGTCGCGGCCCCGGGATGACGATGGCGGGCTCGACGTCGGTCGGCCAATGCGAACAGGCGCCCAGGATCAGGCCGCACGCGGGACGCAAGGAGCCTGACAGTTAAATAAGTTGCTTATTACGCAATGTAACAGTTAAACAACCTATCGTGCTTCTCTATATACTTCGGCCTAAATCTCCGCGAACTGAACTCTGGCTCGGATCAGCACGCATTCTTCTCGATTACGCAACGCCGTCGCCGTACCATCCCGCTGCCGATCGCGGCAGGGGGAACACCGAATCATGAGGACGACGATGCTCGCGGCCGTGGCCGCCGGGGCAATGATGCTGGCCGCCCTGCCGGCGCGGGCCGAGGCGACGGATTGCGCGGCGGTGAGCGAGCGCCAGATCGAGGGCCTGTTCGACCGCTGGAACAAGGCGCTGGCGACGCTCGACGCGGCCAAGGTCACGGCGAACTACGCGCCCGACGCCGTGCTGCTGCCGACGGTGTCGAACATGCCGCGCACCGACCCGGCGATGATCCAGGAATACTTCGTGCATTTCCTAGAGAAGCACCCGCAGGGCATCATCAACACCCACACGATCAAGCTCGGCTGCAACATCGCGACCGATGTCGGCACCTACACCTTCCTGATCGACGGGAAGAACCCGGGCGAGCACGTCGTGGTGCCGGCGCGCTACAGCTTCGTCTACGTGCTGCGGGACGGCGAGTGGCTGATCGCGCACCAACATTCCTCGGCGATGCCGGAGCCGGTCGTCGCCGTCACCGCCGCCGCCAAGGAGCATTGAGGCCGGCAGCGGCGCCTCAATTGGCGTCGCAGGGCTCGGCCTCGTCGAGATGCGCGCGCAGCGTGATCTCGCGGGTGTCGATGCCGAGCCCGGGTCGGGCCTCGCTGGTCGGCGGGCGGGTCAGCATCGTGCCCCAGAACAGCCCGGTGGCGAGGGCGAGGGCGGAGAGAGCGGTCAGGACACGCATGTCGGCCTCCTGCGGCCCATCGTCGATGGGCCGGTCTGGTCGTCGGTGGTCTCATCGAGCGGGCAGGCGCCATCGGCCGGCCCACTGTGGCGCGGGCCCGCGTGGACGCATCGCCCCCAAGGTTCTCTCCAATCGTGCGCGATCGGATGCTTGGTCCGGCGCGCCGAAGACCAGTGACCGCCCCACCACCGGCACACACGACCGGTGATGCACGAACACGTCTGCTTCTTTATTCCCGACTGGCGTAGTGACAGACGTGCGCAGCGTCATCCCTCATTCTGATGAGATAGCGTCATATCGCGTTCACCACCGTCGCGATGCCCGGAACAACGAACCATCCATCGATCTATCTTGAGAGCGAGACAATCGTGTCATCGTGATCGGTCGGCCAGGGGCCACATCGCGCACCGGGCCTGACGCGGCGGCGCCGGGCAGGGTAGGCTGCAGCCAAGACGAGAGCCGGGAGGACACGGGATGCACGACGATCTCAAGCAGGCGGCCGACACGATCCTGCGGCGCGGGATCGACGAGGCCCCGCACCTGGCGGGGATCGTCGCTATGGCGACCGACCGGGAGCGCACGCTCTATGCCGGCGCCGCCGGGCAGCGGGGCGAGGACGCGCCGATGACCACCGACACGGTGCTGGCGATCTTCTCCACCACCAAGGCCGTCACTGCCACCGCCGTGCTGCAACTCGCGGAAGAAGGCCGGCTCGACCTCGACGCCCCGGCCTCGGCCTACGTGCCCGCCCTCGACGGGATCCAGGTGCTCGAGGGCTTTGCCGAGGACGGCGCCCCGCGCCTGCGCCCGCCGGCGCGTCCGATCACCACCCGGATGCTGCTGCTGCACACGGCCGGCTTCGGCTACGACATCTTCAACGAATCCTATGCCCGGCTCCTGCGCGAGAGCAAGCGGCCGGGCGTGACCAGCGGCACCCGCGCCTCGCTGATGACGCCGCTGCTGTTCGATCCCGGCGAATCCTGGGAGTACGGCAGCAACCTCGACTGGGCCGGCCAGGTGGTCGAGGCAGTGACCGGACAGCGGCTCGGAGCGGTGATGCGGGAGCGGATCCTCTCCCCCCTCGGCATGGATTCGACCGGCTTCGTCCTGACCGCCGCCATGCGCGCCCGCCTCGCGCGGATGCACCAGCGGGAAGCGAATGGCAGCCTGTCGGTCATCGCCGGCTTCGAGCTGCCGCAGGAGCCGGAGGTCGAGATGGGCGGCCACGGGCTCTACTCGACCGCCGAGGACTACCTGCGCTTCATCCGGATGTGGCTCAATGACGGCGCTGGCCCGCACGGGCCGGTGCTGCGGCCCGAGACCGTCGCGATGGCGGCGACGAACGGCCTCGGCCCTGATCTGAAGATCCGCGCCCTGCCGGGGGTGAAGCGCCACCTCTCGCACGACGCCGAGTTCTTCCCCGGGATGCCGAAATCCTGGGGGTTGAGCTTCATGATCAACGACGAGGCGGCGCCGACCGGGCGCTCGGCCGGGTCGCTCGCCTGGGCGGGGCTCGCCAACCTGTATTTCTGGATCGACCGGAATGCCGGGATCGGGGGGTTCTGGGGCACGCAACTCTTCCCCTTCGCCGATCCGGCCTCGGTGGAGAACTTTTTGGAGTTCGAGACGGCGGTGTATCGGAGCCTGTCCTGAAGTTTGCAGGACTTCGGGCTATCCCATCTTGGGCGTCAGAGCCTGCTTGAGACGACGGACCGAGATGAAACCCTCCGCGTCATCCCGGGGCCGCGACAGCGGAACCCGGGATCCATGACCGCTGACGGTTCAGGAAGATGCGGAACGCTGGTCGTCTCGGTCTGCACCGTCGGCGTTTATGGATCCCGGGTTCTCGACTTCGTCGAGCCCCGGGATGACGCAGTGCGATGTCGGAACGGACGCCGAATTGCTCGGTTCCATCCACGAAAATCGTTCACACCCCGATGAACACCCCGGCGATCGCCGCGCTGGTCAGGTTCGACAGGGTACCGGCGAGGATCGCCCGGAGCCCGTAGGACGCCACCTCCGCCCGGCGCTCGGGCACCAGGCTGCCGAAGCTCGCGAGCTGGATCGCGATCGACGACAGGTTGGCGAAGCCGCAGAGCGCAAAGCACAGGATCGCGGTGCTGCGGGGGCCGAGCTCGCCGCTCTTCAGGACCGGCGAAAGGTTGGCGTAGGCCAGGAACTCGTTGAAGGCGAGTTTTTGGCCGATGGCGCCGCCGACGAGCGTCGCCTGGTCCCACGGCACGCCCAGCAGCCAGGCGAGCGGCGCCAGCGCCCAGCCGAGCCCGCCCTCGATCGAGGCGCCCGGCATCCCGACGAGGCCGCCCGCAGCGGCGACGATGCCGTTGACGAGCGCGATCAGCCCGACGAAGGCGATCAGCATCGCGCCGACCGCGACGGCGACCGCGAGGCCCTTCTGGGTGCCGTCGGCGGCGGCCTCGATCACGTTGACCGCCCGGGTCTCGCCGAAGGTGACCCGCATGGTCGTGACCCGGCTCGGCTCGGTCGAGGGCACCAGGATCTTGGCGTAGAGGAGCCCGCCGGGAATCGCCATGAACGAGGCGGCGAGCAGATATTGCATCGGCACGCCGAGGCCCGCGTAGCCGGCGAGGATCGAGCCGGCGGTGGAGGCCGCACCGCTGGTCATCACGGCGAACAGCTCCGCGCCGGTGAGGAGCGCCAGGAAGGGACGGAGCGCCACCGCGATCTCGCTCTGCCCGATGAAGATGGTGATGACCGCCGAGAAGGTCTCGATCCGCGAGGTGCCGATCACCCGCTGCAAGCCTGCGCCGAGCGCCCGGGCGAGCGCCTGCATCACCCCGAAATGGTAGAGCACCGCGATGAGCGCCGAGACGTAGATGATCTGCGGCAGCACCCGCAACGCCAGCACGAACCCGCCGCCGCCGAACAATTCGAACATCTTCGGCTCGACGAGGCCGCCGAACAGGAACGCCACGCCGCGGTCGCCGTAGGACAGGACCGCCTGCACCGCGTCGGCGACGGCGCCGAGGGCGATGCGGCCGGCGGGCCAGAACAGCACCAGGGCGCCGAGCCCGACCTGGACCGCGAGCGCCGACGCGACCACCCGCGGCCGGATCGCCCGGCGGTCGGTCGAGAACAGGATCGCGATCGCGATCAGGACCGCGATGCTGGCGGCGGCGTGGATCAGGCGGTCCGGCATGCAGTCTTCCCCTTCGTCAGGTCCCAGCAAGCCTGATGCCGCATCGTTCAGTGCCCGTTCAAGCGCGACGGTTCGAGATGGGGCACGCCATGGTCCTGCCCGAAAACGAGGCGATCCAATGCGAAACCCTGGGCGAAAACCCGGGAACTCCCCCGATCGTCCGTCACGGGAGGGCAAACGCCATGAAGCCGCTCCGAATGCCGCCGCTCCGACCTCTGGTTCTCGCCCTCGCGGCCCTGGCGGGCCTGCTGGCCACTGCCCTCCCCTCGGCCGCGGCCGAGCGACGGATCGCCCTCGTGGTCGGCAACGGCGCCTATGCGGGCGGCGCGATTCCGACCGCCGCCAACGATGCCGGCCTCGTCGCCCAGACCCTGCAGGCGGCGGGGTTCGACGTTGTCGGCGCCCGCGACCTCGACGAGGACTCCCTGCGCCGCAGCTTGCGCGACTTCACCGACAAGGCCGCGGCGGCCGGCTCGGACGCGGTGGCCTTCGTCTACCTCGCCGGCTACGGCCTGCAGCTCGAGAACGAGGCCTATCTCGCACCCGTCGACGCCCGGATCGAGACCGCCTCCGACGTGCCGCTCCAGGCCCTGCGGGTCTCGGACTACGTCAAGCGCCTCGCGGCCCTGCCGCTCAAGGCCCGCTTCGTGGTGCTCGACGCCGCCCGCACGGCGCCGTTCCGCCTGCGCGGCGATCCGCTCGCCGGCGGCCTGCCGCTCGTCGAGGCGGAGCCCGGCAGCCTGATCGCCTACAACGCCGCCCCCGGCACCGTCGGCCCGGCCGAGACCGGGCCCTACGGGGCTTACGCGCTGGCGCTGGTCGAGATGATCCGCGAAGGGGGGCTCGCGCCAGCCGCGCTGTTCGAGCGGGTGCGGCTGCGGGTGGCGGAGGCGACAAGCGGGGCCGAGGTGCCGTGGAGCGCGTCGCGCATCGACGCGCCGTTCGTGTTCCTGGAGCGGGAGGCCGGGGCGCCGTCGCTCGCCGGGTTCGTGCCGCCGCAGCAGCCTCTGGGCGAGATCGGCGCGCGCGAGGCCTACGCCGCCTGCCTCGGCCGCGACACCCTGGCGGGTTACGAGGAGTTCGTCGCCGCCTATCCGCGCGACCCACTCGCCAAGCGCGTGCGGGCGATCATCGCGGCCCGCCGCGAGGCCCTGACCTGGCGGCGCAGCGCGCTCGCCAACACGCCGGAGGCCTACTGGTCCTATCTCGGCCGCTACCCGCGCGGGCCGCATGCCTGGGACGCCCGCCGGCGCCTCTCGGCGCTCGCCGCCGCCTTCGCGCCGCCGCCGGATTACCGCGTGCTCGGTCTCGCGACGGTACAGGTTGGCCGGGCCGACCGACACCACGCCCGGCGAGAACACCGAGTACTGCGTGCCGTTGGCGGTCTGGGCGAACACG
>NZ_JBEXZS010000245.1:0-42809 GCF_040593685.1 Methylobacterium sp. EM32
CTTGAGCGTGGTCAGCGCCGTCATCGCGGCGGTGTTGGTCAGAAGGCTGGTCACGGCTGATGGTTCCGGTGTTGTGCGGTGGCGGGAATGTGCAAGAGTCCGGGCTCGTACCGGTGCAGTGCGGCCCGGCTGGGTCCGCGGGCTTCGTCGGCCCGCGGACCGTCACCTCACCGTCTGAGCTTTCAACACATCCGGCTTCTCACCGGGGTCAGCGGAACGACATCATGTCTAGGGCAGGTTGTGCCCTCCGCTGATCCTTTCGCCGCGGTCTTTGTGGGCCCCGGCGACAGGGAGGACTATCGCGATACCCGCCTTATCAAGCGCTTAAGCCGCCTTGGGCCCGGCGAGACGCCTGGGGAAAACTCGGAAACGCTGGAACAAACCGCGATAGACTCAAGCTGAATCCCCGCCGCGGCGGCAGTGGGAATCCGCGGCCGGGCGCCCGGGCCCCACTGCCGGTCGTCCCAAAAAGCCCCACGCAAGCCACCGGCCTTAGAGCCGTACGCATCAAGACGGAGCGTTGCGGGAAATGGGAATCCTCGTCGGCCTGCTCATCGCCATCGGCTGCATGCTCGGCGGCTTCGTGGCCATGGGCGGCCACCTGATCGTGATCTGGCAGCCCTGGGAGTTCGTCATCATCGGCGGCATGGCGGCCGGCACCTTCGTGATCGCCAACCCGATGAAGACGGTGGTCGATTCCGGCAAGGCGACCATGGAGGCGTTCACCGGCAAGGGCCCGAAGCGCAAGGACTTCCTGTCCCTGCTCGGCCTGATCCACGCCCTCCTGCGCGAGATCAAGACCAAGCCGCGCAACGAGGTCGAGTCCCATTTCGACGATCCCGCGAATTCCGAGATCTTCAAGAACTATCCCGACGTGACCAAGGACCAGGGCCTGGTCCTGTTCATCTGCGACTATTGCCGGCTGATCCTGATCGGCGGCGCCCGCTCGCACGAGATCGAGGCGCTGATGGAGGAGGAGATCGGCACGCACAAGAAGTACGCGCTCAAGCCCTACGGGGCGATCAACACGGTGGCGGAGGCGCTGCCGGCGCTCGGGATCGTCGCGGCGGTGCTCGGCATCGTGAAGGCGATGGGCGCGCTCGACCAGTCGCCGCAGATCCTCGGCGGCCTCATCGGCGCGGCGCTCGTCGGCACGTTCTTCGGGGTGTTCGCCTCCTACGGCGTGCTGGCGCCGCTCGCCATCAAGGTGAAGGGCGTGCGCGAGAAGCAGTGCTCGGTCTACACCATCGTGAAGCAGAGCCTGATCGCCTACATGAACGGCGCCCTGCCGCAGGTGGCGATCGAGCACGGCCGCAAGGGCATCGCCGCCGCCGACCGACCGACCATCGACGAGGTCGAGGCCGCCACCGTGCCGGGCGCGCAAGCCCGCGAAGCGGCCTGATGACGACCCACCGAGACGCGGCCTGAGAGAGCCGGGACACCCCGATCCATGACCGAACCCGCGACCGGCCCCGTGTCGGGCTCCCCGTCCGGCCCCTCCGACCCGGCGATCCTCCGGAGCCCTGCCGACATCCGCGCCCGCATCCAGGAGGCCGCCGGCCTCTCCCTGGACCGGCTGCCGATGCTGCAGCTCATCTTCGACCGCCTGGCCACCGCCTGCGGCGACAGCCTCAAGCACCTCGCCGCCTCGTCGGTCCTGTACTCGCTGAACGGCGTCGAGAGCGGGCGCTTCGGCGAGTTCCTCGACGTCTACGACGCGAAGGCGGTGGTGGGGATCTTCAGCGCCCCGGCCTGGGACGGCCACATCCTGGTCGGCCTCGACCGCGACTTCGTCTTCACCATGGTGGAGGTGCTGTTCGGCGCCGACGGCACCGAGCAGCCGGTCGACGACGAGCGCGCCTTCTCGGCGATCGAGCTGCGCATCGCCCACATGATCCTGGAGCAGGTCGGCCGGGCGCTCGAATCCTCGTTCGGCCTCGTCTCGAAGACGGCGTTCCACCTGGAGCGCACCGAGACCCGGATGGAATTCGCGGTGATCGGCCGGCGCAGCAACAAGGCGATCCAGGCCAAGTTCCTGATCCAGGGGCTCAGCCGCGGCGGCGAGATGTTCCTCATCCTCCCGCAATCGGTGCTCAACCCGCTGCGGCCGAGCCTCGCCAAGGTGCTGACCGGCGAGACCAGCGCCCGCCGCGACCCGCGCTGGGCGACCCAGATCGCCGCCGAGGTGCAGAAGACCACGGTGCACCTGCGCGCCGTCCTGGAAGAGCGCCACCTGACGCTCGGCGAGATCGCCGGGCTGAAGGTCGGCCAGGTGATCGCCCTCGACGCCACCCCGGCGACGCGGATCAAGCTCGAGGGTAACGACAAGCCGCTGTTCTGGTGTCAGGCCGGGCAGTCTCAGGGGGCCTACGTCCTGCGGATCGACGAGGCCATCAACCAGGACAAGGAGGGAGCGGAGCATGGTGTCGCTGGTTGACGGAGTGCTGCTCGCCGCCCTTGTCGGCACCAATGCCTGCGTGCTGCCGCTCTACCTGAAGCTCAAGCGTCTCGACCGCGCCCAGGCCGAGTACGGCCGCGCGGTCGCGGCCTCCGGCCACGCGCTCGCCAGCGCCGGCGAGGCGGTGCGCAGCTTCACCGGCGAGGGCCGCGCGGTGCTCGAGGCGCTCGCCGCCAAGATCGACGAGGCGAAGGCGACGCTCGATGCCCTCGAGGCCGGCCGGCGCGAGGCGGCCCGGGCCGAGGGCCGGCGCTGAGGCAGCGGCCGGGCGGCACGCAACCGGCCCGCAACACCGATCGCTGACCGGAGGAGCGGGCCCGTCTTCATAAGCTCGCCCTTTCCGGGCCCGGCCGACTGCCATGGGCCTGTGCCGGGCGCAACGCGTTCGGACGCCGCTCCGGACCATCGCTTTCGATCCATCCCCTGCACGGTCCGGTACCGATTCCACGCGAGACTGCCCCTGCCCGGGCGCGGACGCCCACGGGCCGTCCCGCGCCGGGACCGCGGTCTCGCCGCGCCGGGAAGGCATGACGGATGAAGCCAAGCCGAACGAGACCACCACATCCGGCCGCAAGCTTGCGCCGCAAGCCTCGGATCAGCTTGAGCGCCTAGACCTGTCAGGGACATTTCGAGACTTCCACGCGAGCCCGCGATGAGCACGAGCCCCTTCCCCGATGCCGGCGCCAGCGCCGCCTTCCCGAACCAAGGCTCGCCAGCAGCCGAGGACGGACGCAACCTCGATTCGATCCTGCGCATCCCGGTCCTGGTGCAGGTCGTGCTCGGCTCGGCCACCATGCCGGTCGCCAACCTGATGAAGCTCGGCCGCGGCGCCGTCGTGCCCCTCGACCACCGGGTCGGCGAGCCGGTCGACGTGATGGTCAACGGCCGGGTGATCGCTCGGGGTGAGATCGTCATCGTCGAAGAGGACAATTCCCGCTTCGGCGTGTCGCTGACCGAGGTGGTCGGCCCGGCCGACGCCGCACAGAACGGCTGACCCGCGTGAACGTCTCGGTGTCCCCTCCGGCCCTGCGCAGCGCCTCGCGGCAGCTCGCACCCGTCGACCAGGTCGCGACCCTGCTCCTGGCCATGGGCAAGCCCGCGGCGGGGCGCCTGCTGAAGTATTTCGAGCCGGACGAGATCAAGCGGATCACCCACTCGGCCTCGCGGCTCGGCGCGGTGAGCCCCGACCAGGTCGACACCGTGGTCGAGAGCTTCGCCGAGGAATTCGCCAGCGGCGCGAGCCTCGTCGGCACGGTGCAGGAGGTCGAGAAGCTCCTCACCGGCCTGCTCCCGGCCGACCAGGTCGCCGACATCCTGGCCGAGGTGCGCGGCAACGCCAACCGCTCGGTCTGGGAGCGCATGGCGACGGTGTCGGAGAGCGTGCTGGCGAGCTACCTCGTCAAGGAGCACCCGCAGACCGCCGCCCTGATCCTGTCGAAGGTCAAGCCCGCCATCGCCGCCAAGGTGATGGGGCACCTGCCGCTGCCGGTGCGCAACACCGTGATGCGGCGGATGCTGACCTTCAAGCCGGTGACCGACGACGTGATGCAGGCGGTCGAGCGCGCCCTGCACGAGGACTTCCTGGTCAACGGCTCGCGCAATTCCGGCGCCGACACCCACGCCAAGATGGCCGACATCATCAACAAGATGGACCGCCAGCAGATGGACGAGGCGCTCACCAGCCTCGCCGATTCGCGGCCGAAGTCGGTCGAGATCCTCAAGGGCCTGCTCTTCACCTTCGACGACATCGTCAAGCTGGCGCCGCGCGCGCGCACCACCCTGTTCGACGCGGTGCCCAACGACCGCCTGGTGCTGGCGCTGAAGGGCACCGACGCAGAGTTCCGCACGGTGGTGCTGAGCGCGCTGTCGGCCCGCGTGCGCCGCATGGTCGAGCACGAGCTCAACGGCGGCGAGCCGGCCGCCCAGCGCGACGTGATGGAGGCGCGCCGCAGCATCACCGACCTCGCCATGGACATGGCGGGCCGCGGCGAGATCGAGATCAACCCGGGAGGCGAGGATGAGGCCCTCATCCGCTGAACGGCGGGCGATGAGCGGGGCGGGGCCAGCAGCCCGCGCATCCGCGCATGTCTGAGGAGACCGACCAGGAGAGCAAGACCGAGGCCGCCACCGAGCGGAAGGTGCGCGACGCGATCGAGAAGGGCAACGTGCCGTTCTCCCGCGAGGCGCCGGTCTTCGCCTCGATCCTCGGGCTCCTGGTCTCCTTAAGCCTGGTGGTGCGGGACCGGGCGGCGGCGCTCGCCCGTGACCTCGCCGCGTTCCTCGACCATCCGGGCGGGTTCGCCCTCGGCAGCGCCGAGGACGCCCTGACCCTGATGCACGCCACCGGCGGAGCGCTGGCCCGCTTCCTGACCCCGATCCTGCTGGTGCTGATCGGGTTCGGGCTCGTCGCCTCCCTCGCCCAGAACGTCCCGAGCCTCGTCGCCGACCGGATCGCCCCGAAATGGAACCGCATCTCCCCGGCCTCGGGCTGGGGCCGCATCTTCGGCCGCTCCGGCCAAGTCGAGTTCCTGAAAGCTGTCCTTAAAGTCTCCTCGGTCAGTCTCGTCGTCCTCCTGCTCCTGCGCTCGGAACAGGGCAAAGCCGTGAGTGCCATGTTCGTCGACCCGAGCCAGCTCCCCGAGCTGATCCTGACGACCGCGATCCGCCTGGTCTCGGCCGTGAGCATCGCCACCATCGTGATCGTGGCGGGCGACCTCGTCTGGGCGCGCCTGCGCTGGCAGCGCTCGCTCAAGATGTCGCGCCAGGAAATCAAGGACGAGCACAAGCAGATCGAGGGCGATCCGAGCGTCAAGGCGCGCCTGCGCTCCCTCGCCCAGGACCGCACCCGCAAGCGCATGCTCGGCCAGGTCGACCGCGCCACCGTGATCATCGCCAACCCGACCCACTTCGCGGTGGCCTTGCGCTACGAGCCCGCCGAGGGGCCGGCGCCGATCGTGCTCGCCAAGGGCCAGGACCTCATCGCCCTGCGCATCCGCGAGATCGCCGAGCAGAAGGGCATTCCGGTGATCGAGGACAAGCCTCTGGCAAGGTCGCTGTACGATGCTGTCCAAGTCGACCAGATGATCCCCGCGGAGTTCTACCGCGCGGTCGCGCAGATCCTGTTCTTCCTGTTCGCGAGACAACGATGATCCCTCACGACCACGATCTCGCGCAGGCCCGGATGGTCCCCCGAGATGTGATCGCGGCGGCCGAGGAGGTCTTCGCGACGGCGCTCCGCGACTTCATCACCGAGTTCTGCCTGCTCGACGGCAGCGTGCTGATCGCCTGGGTGCGGGGCGAGCGTCACGGCAACATCGCCGACCTCGTCGCCTCCTCTGCCGAGCCGTTCTTCAAGCACGCGACGCTGACCTACGCCGACGCCGCCGACGTCAGCCTCGACTGGGGCCGCTCGATGCAGGTGGTGCTCGACATGGAGTTCGCCGCCAAGCCCGTGACGGTGTTCTTCAAGCTCGTCCTCGACGGCTGCTTCGTCGGCGTGGTGATCCAGCGCATCCTGGCCGAGGACGGCCCTCCCTTGCGCCTCGAAGCCTTCGCCCGCGCCCTGTCGAACGCCCGGCTCTCCTGAGCCGGCGTCGAGGGCCGCTTCGCGTAGAGCTAACACCGGGCTAACGCGTCCCCGCATCCACACTCCGATCGATTCTTAACAAAAAGCCCTGCGAAGGGGGCCCGCTGCGGCGCGCCGGTCATTGACCGGCCGGCGCGGCGCGGACATGAATTCGATCGGCGCAAATCAGACACCCCAGGGTTTCGGACCGGCGCGCGTACTCCGCGCGCCGATTCGCCGAAGGTTCGGCGCCGAGGGTAGAAGATGGGGCACAGGTTGGGGCGGCGTGCCGCTGCGCCACCCGCCCGGGCCGATGAGGGTACGACAGATGTATTTCTTGGTTGATGCCAGGAAATCGGTGAATGCAGGCTTCAAGGCCGGGTTCGACCGGGAAGGAATATCATCCTTCTCGCTCTCGCCGGAAGAGTTCACGAGCTGGATCGAATCGGCGTCCCGCAGCGATCTCGACGCGGTGCAGGGCTTCCTGCTGGGCGATTTCGACGAGCGCGCCCGCTGCGCGAGCGCGATCCGCCGGCAATCCCGCGCCCCGATCATCGCGCTGGCCGATTCGCGGTCGCTGGAACAGACCCTGGTGCTGTTCGACGCCGGCATCGACGACGTGCTGCCCAAGCCCGTCCACGTCCGCGAGATCCTGGCCCGGACCGAGGCGATCTGGCGCCGGGTCAACGGGGAGCAGGCGGCAAGCTCCCAGGCGGCAAGTCTCCCGCCAGGTCACCCGGTGCCAAGTCACCCGATGCCAGGTCACCCGGCGACATGTGCCGATGCCGCCCTGCCCTGCGACGGGCGGGCTCCGGCCCGGGGCCCCGAGCGGCTCCGGGTGTTCTTCGACGGGCGCGACCCCGAGATCGACGGGGTGCCCCTCTCGCTGCCCCGGCGCGAGCGCCACATCCTGGAATTCCTGGTGCGCAACCGCGGCCGGCGGGTAACCAAGACCCAGCTCTTCAACGGCGTCTACGGCGTCTACAGCGACGGCGTCGAGGAGAGCGTGGTCGAGGGCCACGTCAGCAAGCTGCGCAAGAAGCTGGCGCAGGCCCTCGGCCACGATCCGATCGAGGCGAAGCGCTACATCGGCTACACTTACGTTGGGTGAGGCTTCGCCTCACCCCCGAACGGCCTTCGCCGGCAGACGTCCTCACTGGCAGAACGTTTTGGCGCCCGGCGTCCACTGGCCGAAGCCGGAGGCCACCATGTTGGCGATCACCCGGCAGACATACTGCTTCTGCGCCGGGTTGTTGTTCGGGCCGGCATGGTAGCGCGCCACCGCCAGGGTCCAGCTGCCCTCCCGGGCCTTGAGCTCCTTCAGGAAGACCGTGGCGTACTCGACGTTCTGACGCGGGTCGATCATCGCCTCGAGCGAGGAGAACTTCGCCCGGTGATAATGATGGTTGATCTGCATGCAGCCGAGATCGACCAGGCGCACGCCGCTGGCTTGCGCCTCCCCGAGGCGCCGGATCACGTCGGCAGCGTTCGACCCGAAATAGGCCTTGCCGCCGATATTCATGGCGTAGGGCTGCAGCGAGCCGCGGTTGCCGCTCTCGGTCAGGCCGACGGCGTAGAGCATGCCCAGCGGCACGCCGTGGCGCGCGGCGGCCTGCGCCATCTGCTGCTCGCAGACGTTGCCGGTCGGCGGCAGCGGCGCCCGGGCTGACCCGGACACCGTGGCGGCGGCCTGCGCGCCCGCGACGGCGCTAAAGGTAAAGGCCGCTGCGGTCGCGATCGCCCGAATGCGCGTCATCTCTCTGCTCCATGCTCCGGCGACCGCCTCCCTCGGGCGCGTCCGGGGTGCGGCGGGCCGGCTGGTCCGGGCTCGCGCCGCCATGCTGCTGCTGGCCGCCGAAGGACGGGAGCGCCTGGCCGCCCCCTTGCGGCGAGGCGTCGGGCTGGCCCGGCAGGCGGCCGGCCTGCACCGTGACGAGATCCGGCTGGTAGCCGGCCTCGCGCACCAGGGCGGTGAGGAGGCCGCCGTCGCGCCGCAGGAGTTCCGCGGTCTCCTCGCGCTCGGCGCGCAGGCTCATCTCCAGGCGCCCGTCCTGGAGCCGCATTCGGACCTGGACCTGGCCGAGCTCGGCCGGGCGCAGCTGCAGGGTCAGGAGCCGCAGCGGCCCCTCCGCCTGGGCGGCGGCGCTCCAGGCCGCCGCGACCGCACCGGCCCGGACCGAGGCGGGGTCGGGCAGGGCGGCGGCCCCGGTCGCCACCGCGTCGGCGATCTGCCGCAGGGTGGCGGCCGGCAAGGCCGCCGGGACCGGCGCGGCCTCAGCGGTGGCAACCGGCACAGTCATGCCCGCCGCCGGATCCTCGGCCCGACGCTCCCCGGGCGTGGCTGGGCCGATGGTCCTGGTCTCCTGCGACAGCTTGGCCTCGGGCAGGAGCCTGGCCTCGGAGACGGGAATGGCGTCGCGCGAGGGACCGGCCTGCCGGGAGGACCGGGCGACCTGGAAGGGATCGTCCTCTCGGGACGGTCCGGCTGCGGGGGCAGTCCCGGTCTCGATCGAAGGACGCGCCTCGGCCGAAGATTTTGGCTCGGTCGACGATCTGGTTTCGACCGAAGGCTTGCTCTCGACCGGAGGCTTGGCCTCGGATGACGGCCTCGCTTCCGACGGGGAGACGGCTCCGGGTGCGCTCGCGCTCGGGGCGGCCGGCCCGGTCGTCAGGGCGTCGCCGGTCCGCGGCTGAGGCCCGGGACCGTCCGGCATCCGGGCGGTCGCAGGGGCGCTGATTGCCGCCTCGCGTGTCGGGGTGGCACGATCGGAGTCCGGCGCTCCCGTCCCCGGCCGGGACGCGGCCACCGGCACCGCCGAGGGAGTCGTCACCGTCTCGCGCGGCGACAGGGGAGCGGTCGGCCCCGGCGCGGCGGCGCGGGCCGGAGCGGCGGAGGAGGGCGACGCCGGAAGGGCATTCGCCCGGTCTGGATCACCGGCCGGTCCGGCGGGCGTCCCGGGCCGCGCGGCGGCCGGCTGAGCGGCTGTCGCGATCGCCGGCGGGATCAACGGGACGGGGTCGCGCGGCGGCAGGGCCAGGCCACCGGCCGTCTGGCCGGCGGGCGGAGCGGCGGGGGCAAGGGCGCCGGAGTTCGGCGTCTCGGTCGGCACCGCACCGGATCCGGCGGCGGCCGCACGGCCGGCGGCATCGGGCATCGGGGAGGCCGACGCGGCGGCGACCGGCTGCGGACGAGGCACCGTCACGCCCGTCGGGGTGGGGAGCAGAACGGACGGCTGCGCTCCGGGCCGGGCGGTCCCCGGACCGGTCGCATCGCGCTGCGCAGCCGGTTCGCCGACGGGCGTCGCGGGCGCGGGGATCGCCGGTGCCGGACGGGCCGCGACCGGCGCGAAATGGGTCTCCTGCGCGATCACGACCACGGCGGATCTCGGCACGGCGGCGGGCGCCATCGCCTGACCTGCCGCAGGGCCGGGGGTCTGCGTCGGCGCGGCACTGACCGGAGCCGGGGCCGCCGGCGCGGCCGGAAGCGGGAATGCCAGCGCCGGATCGACGCGCGTCGGCCACGGCACGGCAGCCAACGGAGCATCGTCGGCGGACGCCGGCTCGGCCTTGGGCTCGGAGGCCTCGCCCTCCCCGTCCGGTGCGACGGCCGGAACCTCGGCTTTCGTGGCCGGAGCCTCCGGGACGGGGATCGGGCGCAGCCCTGCGAGGTGTGGCGGCACCGCCTCTTGCAGCGGAGCGGCCGTCTCCGCCGGGGGGGCCTTGGCCGAGGAAGCCGTGGTCGCGGGCGCTGCGTCCGCGCGGGCCTGGATCGCGAGGATCCGGGTCGCGCCGGCGAACGGGGGCATGGAGGCGGTCGCTGCGGCGCCTTGTGGTCCCGGGGGGGTGCCCGATCCCGGGGTGCTCGCGGCCGGCATCGCCCCGGTGGGGGCCTGCATCTCCCCGGCGGGGGCCTGCGCGGGCGCCCGGCCGGCGGCCCGCTCCATCAGGGCCGCGAGATCCGCGTCGCCCGGGCGGGCGCCGCCGCGCGGGAGCGCGCCGGCGAGGAGCGTGTCCAGCGTCGCGGCACCCGGGGTCGCAGCGCGCGCGGCCGGGCCGCTCGCCGGCTCCGTCCCGGCATCGGGCGGGGTCGCGGGCTCGGGGCGCTCGCGGCTCTCGAACTGGGTGAGCACCGCGTCGAAGCCGGGTCCGGCATCGGGGCGGGCCTGGTCGCCGGAGTTGCGAGCGCCGTCGAGGCGCGGGCGCGGGCCCGTCAGCATCGCGTCGAGGGGGGTCACGGGTCGGTCCTGTCGATCATCCGGTCGACCTGCGCGAGCGCTTCGCGCGCCCGGGCGATCGATGCGGCTTCGGGGATTTGGTGCCGGCCGGCCGGCGGGGCGGCGTCGGCGGTCGGCGGTGGGGGAGCGGAGGCGCGGGCGGCGCGCCGCCGCGGATCTGGCCGGCGGTGGAGAGCGCGGCGTCGAGGAGGCCGCGGTCGCTCGCGTCGAGCCCGGCCCGGTCGACGGCGCGCAGCGAGTCGAGCCCCTCCTCGTAGCGCCCGTCGACGACGATCAGGGCGGCGGCGCGGTAGAGCCGGGCCCGGGCGGCGGCCTCGCTGTCGGGGCCGGCGAGGCTGAGCGCCCGCTCGGCCGCGAAGGTCGCGGTCTCGCGCCGGCCCTGGTCCAGCCCGGCCCGGGCGACCAGGAGGTAGAGGTCGCGCCGCTCGCCCGGCTCGATCTCGTCGAGCATCCGCTCGAGGCGGGCGACGCGGGCGCGGTCGCTGTCGAAGTCGAGCCGGGTCAGCGCCGTGGCGAAGCGCTGGCGGAAATTGCCGGCATAGACCGAGCGGCGGAACCGCCGCAGGTACTGGATCGACAGGGCCTCGAAGCGCGTCGCGTCCCCGCCCTGGGCGTGGATGAAGATCTCGCGGCGCAGGGCCCCCTCCTCCACCAGGGTGCCGGGGGCGAGGAGCCGCGCGAGGTCGAGGAGCTCGATCGCCCGCCGCGGCGCCTCGCGGACGGTGACTGCGGCCTGCGTCAGGGCGAGCTGGCCGGCGAGGCCGGGGGGTTGGGTGCGGGGATCGTAGCGGCCGAGCAGCGGCCTGGCCTCGCGCTCGCGGCCTTCCAGGTAGGCGAACGCCCCCTGGACCAGGGCGGTGAGGTCGTCGGGCACCTTGCCCGTCTCACGCATCCGCCGCAGCACCCCGGGACCGCCGCCGGCGAGCGCGAAGGCGACGGCCGCCCGCACGTTCTCCGGGGCCGTCCAGGCCTCGGGATCGAGGGCGACGAGGCGCTGCTCGATGTGGCCGAGGAGCTGGCGCTGGGCGAGGTGGGCCTGGGTCGAGCCGCGGGCGATCCGGTCCTGGAGCAATTGCAGCGTGCGCACCAGCTCGACCGGCAGGCCGCGGGCCGCTACCGGCAGCGGCTCGATGGGCTTGGCCGGCTCGCCGTGGCCGCCATGGCCGTCCCCTCCCCCGCCGTGGGACTCGGCCGCCGGCGCGGCGTGGCCGCCGCCATGGCCGTCCCCGCCGGCCAGCACCGGAAGAGGCCCGGCCGCGAGGAGGATGCCGGCGAGCGCGAGGCGGGCGAGGCGGCTCATTCGGGCAGCCCCCGCAGCAGGATCTCGATGCGCCGGTTCTCCGCCGCCTTCGGGTCGGCCGGGTTGCGCGGCTGGCGGTCGGCATAGCCCTCGATCCGCTCGATCCGGGCCTCGTCGACGCCGCCGCGCACCAGCATGTAGGAGGCCATCTGCGCCCGGGCGGTCGAGAGGCGCCAGTTGTCGTAGGACTCGGAGCGGAACGGCCGCGCGTCGGTGTGGCCGCGGACCACGATGCGGCCGGGCCGGGAATTGATCACCTTGGCGATCTTCTCGATTGCCCGCACCACCTTCGGGGTCGGTTCCGCCGAGCCGATGCCGAACATGCTGAAGTCGATCTCGTCGGTGATGCTGATCAGGATGCCCTCGCCCGAGCGGCGCACCTCGACCTTCGGCATCGGCGTGCCGGTCGAGAGCGGCGCCACCGCCTTGGCGATCTCGGCCTTCATGGCGGCGACCGCGGCGGTCTCGGCCGCCTTGTCCTTGCCGGACTCCCTAGCCGGATCCTTCGCAGCGTCCTTGGCGGCGTCCTTGGCAGCATCCTTGGGCGCCGGCTCCTTGAGAGCCGCCGACTTCACGGCATCCTTCAAGGCATCCTTGGGCGGATCCCGCGGCGTGAGCGGCAGCCCGTCCTCGGCCGAGGCGACGCGGGTCACCGGGTCCTTCGGGTCGCGGGGCTTGCCCGCGGAGGCGACCTGGCCGGCGGCGTCGAGGCGGCTCTCGGACGGGGCGGTGACCGCGGTGCCGACCTTGCCCGGCCGCTCGGTGCGGTGGCGCGGCAGCGGCTCGACCTGCCAGTAGAGCGGATCGAAGGGGTCGCGCGCCGCGTCGCCGCCGCTGATCCCGGGCTGGCCGGACTCGACCGCGGCCGCGTCGGAACTCGCCGTGTCGGCGCGCTCGGATTCGGCGGCGAGGCGCGCCAGCACCGCGTAGGGATCCTGGAACAGGGCCGATTCCCGCGCCCGGCTGCCCGGGGCGGCCTCGCTCGCCTTGTCGCCGGCCTTGCCCTCGCCCTTGCCGTCCCCCTTGCCCTCTCCGCCCTTGCCCTCGGCCTTGCCGCCCTCGGCGCCGGGCTCGGAGGGGGTGTCGTGGGGATCGCGAAGGCCCTTCTTGTCGTGGGTGACCTCGGCGAGCTTCACCGGGTTGAAGTACTCGGCGATGGTCTGCTTCTGCTCCTTGCTGGTGGAGTTGATCAGCCACATCACGAGGAACAGCGCCATCATGGCGGTCATGAAGTCGGCGAGCGCGATCTTCCACGCGCCGCCATGGTGACCGTCCTCGTGGTCGCCGTGGCGCTTGATGATGATGATTTCCTGATGGCCCTCGGACATCTCAGGTCTCCGCCACCGCTGCCGCGATGAGGCGCGTCCAGGCGCCGAGCTGGGTATCGATCACGGTCTGGTCGGCGCTCACCTGCACCTCCGCCGTCTCGGCCGCCGTGAACGACACGGAGGCCGCGAGCGGCCCGAGGCGGGCGGCCAAAGCCGCCAGCAGATCCTCCGGCCCGCTCACCCGCACATGGACGGCCTGCGGCTCGGCCAGCAGCCGCGCCAGCGCGCCGCTCAGCTCGGCCACCGCCTGGCGGCGCAGGGCGTCGGTCAGCACCGGCACCAGCAGGCGGGCGATGCGGTCGGAGAGGGTCGCGTCGAGGGCACGCAAAGCCGCCGCGAAGCCGTCGGCCAGGGCGTCGGCCTCGGCCTCGCTCCAGTGCCGGCGCGCCTCGGCGAGGCGGGCCTCCGCGGCTTGCGCCGCGTGGAGGCGGGCGATCGCGGCCTCCTCCCGAGCCTCGGCGAGGCCCTGCTGCCGGCCGCGCTCCTCGGCGGCGGCGAGGAGCGCGGCGCGCTCCTCCGGCGTCTCGCGCTTGGCCGCTTGCGGCTTCACCAGGGGCGAGGCGGCGAGGGCTGCCTCGGGCGGAGGCGGCGCCGGCGGGGTCGCGGCGCGGGGCAGCAGGCCCTCGAGCCATTCCGCGCGCGCGGCGTCGAGCGGGCCGTGGTGCGGCCCCTCGGGCGGCCCTTCGGGCCGGGGAGGCTCGATCCGGATCACGTCCGGCGTCTCGGGGACCGGGAGCGGCGCGCGCGGGGCCCGGGCGAGGCCGGCCCAAGGATTGTCGAAGGACGGATTGTCGAAGGACGACGTGTCGGAGGAAGGGCCGCCGCGGGCCGCGGGAACCAGAGCCGCCGCTGGCTGGGGCGGCACCGGGCCGGACGCGATCTCCGGCAGGTAGCGGGCGATCACCGCATCCATCACGCCGGCTCCTCACGCAGCAGCCAGCGCTTGAGGATGGCGGCGACCTGCTCCTCGTCGACGTCGATCATCTGCTCCAGGCGCTTCTGCGGCGAGTTCTTCGCCTTCTCGGCCATGTCCTCGATGAGGCTCGCCATGGCGGACATCCCCTCGGGGCCGGCGAGGGCCGGCTGGCCCGGGACGGCGCCCGGCACCGCGCCCGGCGCCGGCAGGGCTCCGGCCTCGGCCATCGCGGCGCCTGGCAGGAGGACGGCGGCGGCCGCGGCCTCGAGAGCCGCCATCTCGGTCTGGGCCGCCTCCGGCACCGCCAGGATGGCGCGGAGCGCCGGGCGCAGGCCGAACCAGATCAGGAGGCCCGCCACCACCAGGATGGTGGCCGCGTTGATGAGGGTCGCGGACTGGCGCACCATCACGTCGGCGATGCTGAGCGGCGGCACCGGCTCGAGGGCCTGGCCGTCGTTGATGAAGCTCACCGCCGCGACCTTGACCGTGTCGCCGCGCTCCTTGCTGGTGCCGGCCGCCGTGGCGACGATCTGCTCGATCTCGGCGATCTGCTTCTCGATGTTGGCCGCGTTGCCCGCGTTGCCCTCTTGGCCCTGCTGCCCAGCCGTGAGCCGCGAGCGGTTGACCAGCACCGCCACCGAGAGCTGCTTCATCGCGTAGCCGTCGCTCACCGTCTGGATCACCCGCTGGGAGATCTCGTAGTTGGTGAGGTCCTCCTTCTTGGAGGTCTCGTTGCTGGCGGTGTCGTTGCCGTCCGAGCGTGTGCGCTGGTCGGGCAGGTTCTGCTGGGCGCTGGTCGGGCGCTGGGCGCTGCGGTTCTGGCTGTTCTCGTTCTCGCGCACCGAGCGGACCGAGCGGGCGACCTGCTGGTCGGGGTTGTAGATCGTCTCGTTGGTCGAGGTCTTGTCGGTGTTGAGCTGGGCCGCGACGCTGACCTCGAAATTGCCGATGCCGAGATAGGGGGTGAGCGCGCGGCGGATCCGGTCCTGCACCTCGCGGCTGACATCCTTCTCCAGGCTCGCCATCTTGCCGGTGGGCGCCTGGCCGCCGTCGTCGCCCGACAGGAGCAGCGTGCCGTCGGCGCCGATCACCGTGACCCGGTCCGGCTTCATGCCGGGGATCGCCGAGGCGACGAGCTGGCGGATCGCCTGGGCGCCGCTGCGGTCGTCGGCGGGCTCGGTGCGCACCACCACGGAAGCCGAGGGCGGTTGCTGGTCGCGCCGGAACGAGCCGCGCTCGGGGAGCACGATGTGGACGCGGGCGGCGCGCACGCCCTTCATGCCCTGGATCGTGCGGGCGATCTCACCTTCGAGGGCGCGAACCCGGGTCACCTCCTGCATGAACGAGGTCATGCCGAGCGAGCCGAGGTCGTTGAACAGCTCGTAGCCCGACTTCGAGCTCTGCGGCAGGCCCTTCTCGGCGAGCAGCATCCGCGCCTGGGCGGTATTGCCGTAGGGCACCATCACGGCGGCGCCGTCGGCGCTGACGTCGAAGCGGATGCCCGCATCCTTGAGCACGCCGCCGATGCGGGCGACGTCCTCGCGGGAGAGGCCGGTATAGAGCGTCTCCTGCGCTGGGCGGCTCAGGTAGTAGGCGCCGAGCCCCACCGCCAGGAACACCACGAGCCCGATCAGCCCGAGGGCGGCGAGGCGCCGGGCTCCGAGCTCGACGATGTTGCTCCACAGCCTCTCGGCTTGCTCGCGACCGGACATCTCTCTCGCCAATCCCGTCCCAGCCCAGGCGACACTGCCTGATCGCTCTGTGACGCCCCTGCCTTGTGCGGAGGTTGCGGGCCCCTTGTGCGCCGGCGCACCCACCGGCGGCGGAGCCGATTGACGTCTTTGCTGATGACCATCATCAATACAGACATGACGGCGATCATGAAACGCCGCCGATCCGGAGCCTAAGGAACCTCCCCATGAACGACCATCAGCCCGCCGCCCTCGTCACCGGCGCCTCGTCGGGCATCGGTGCCACCTATGCCGACCGCCTCGCCCGGCGCGGCCATCCCCTGGTGCTGGTGGCTCGCGACGCCGCCCGCCTCGACGCGCTGGCCGCGCGCCTGCGGGCCGAGACCGGCGTCGCCGTCGACGTGCTGGCGGCCGACCTCACCGACCAGGCCGGGCTCGCGGCGGTCGAGGCGCGGCTGCGCGACGATGCCCGAATCGGCCTGCTCGTGAACAATGCGGGTGCTGCCGCCCCGGCGGGCTTCGCGGCCGACGACCTCGCGCCGCAATACCGCCTCGTCGACCTCAACGTGGTGGCGCTGACTCGGCTCGCCGGCGCCGCCGTGCAGGGGTTCCTGGCCAGCGGCGGCGGCGCCATCGTCAACATCAGTTCGGTGGTGGCGCTCGCGCCCGAGTGGCTGCCCGGCGTCTACGGGGCGACCAAGGCCTACGTGCTGACCCTCTCGCAGGGGCTCCAGTCCGAGCTCGGGCCGCGTGGGATCTACGTCCAGGCGGTGCTGCCGGCTGCGACCCGCACCGAGATCTGGGAGCGCTCCGGCAGGGCGGTGGAGAGCCTGCAGGGCGTGATGGAGGTCGGCGAGATGGTCGACGCTGCCCTGAACGGGTTCGACCGGCGCGAGGCGGTGACGATCCCGTCCCTGCCGGATCACGGCCAATGGGAAGCGTTCGAGGCGGCGCGCCGGGCAATGGCACCGAATTTCGCGCAAGAGCACGCGGCGGCGCGCTACCGGGGGTGAGGGGACGAAGCCGGGCGGACGAGGTCGTGGTTGGCGCTGGGGAAGATTTTTCCCTGCACCTCGAACCGCCCGCACGCCCGGCTCATCCATGAAGCCGGATGACGCGCGTCAACCCGGTATCGCGAAGACAATCCGATACGATCCGCCGGCGATCGTCGCCCGGCCGTGATCTTTCGGGGATCGCGCTTCACGCGGCCTTAACGTGCGGTCGACAGGGTCTCTGCGGTCGAGCCCGACCTGCCGAGCCCTTACGCACCCGCCATGCTCTCGCGACGCCCGCCCGCCTTGCGCTCCATCGGAGGCAAGCTCACCGCCGCCCTGCTCGCCTGCTCGCTGACGGCGACCGCGCTCCTTGGATGGACCGCCTACCGGCAGCAGCACGAGGCCGCCGACGCCGCGATCGCCACGGCCTTGGACCAGCGCTACCGGGCGGTGACGGATGCGATGGCCGAGCAGGGCCGGCGCGCGCTCGCCGTCTCGACGAGCCTCGCCCACGATCCCGCCCTCGGCGAGGCGATGCAGCGGGGCGACCGCGCGGCGATCCTCTCGCGCTCCCCGGCCCTCGGGGCGCGGCTGGCGGAGGGCCTGAACCTGCGGCTGGTGAGCGTCTTCCGCCCGGACGGCACCGCGCTCGCGCGCCTGCACGCACCGGACGCCCACGGCGATTCGGTGCTCGCCCGCCGCGCCACCGTGCGGGCGGCCTTGCAGACCGGCCTGGCCACGACCGGCATCGAACCGGGGCGGGACACGATCGCGATCTTCGCCACGGTGCCGGTGGTCCGCAACGGCGCGACGGTCGGCATCGCCGATGTCGGCAGCCCGCTCGGCGCCGGCTTCCTCGCCGACCTGAAGCAGCGGCTCGGCGTCGACCTGGCGTTCCACCTCGTCAAGGACGGGGTGCCGACGACGCTCGCAGCGACCTTCCCCGACAAGACCCTGCTCGACCCCGCCGCCCATGCGGCGGCGACCGCCCGGCCGATCGCCTGGCGCGAAATCACGATCGGCGAGCGCGCGACCGCCGTGGTGGCCGGGCCGCTCGTCAACGCCTCGGGCCAGGCGATCGGCACGATCGAGGTGGCGCTCGACGTCTCGGGCGAGGTCGCCGCCCGGCACCGGGCCGTCCTCGTGCTCCTCGGCGTGCTCGCCGTCGCGGCCCTCGCGGCGCTCGCCGTCGCCTGGGCGCTCGCCCGGCATATCGGCCGGCCGCTCGCCGCCCTCGACCGCACCATGCAGGCCCTCGCCGAGGGCCGCCTCGACGCGTCCGTGCCGGGGACGGAGCGGAGCGACGAGGTCGGCACCATGGCCCGTTCGGTCCGGCTGTTCCGCGACCGCCTCGCCGAGACCGAGACCTTGCGGGCCGCGGAGGCGACCGGGCAGGCACAGCGCGAGCGCCGGGCCGGCGCGGTGGACGACCTGGTGCGAAGCTTCGACCGGGCGGTCGGCGAGGTCGTCGGCATGGTCTCGTCGGCGGCGACCGAGATGCAGGCGACCGCCGCCCAGCTCTCCGCCACCGCGGGCGACGCCGCCCGGCGCTCGGCGGCGGTGGCGGAGGCCGCCGGCGACGCGGCCCGCAACGTCGGGATGGTGTCGGACGCGGCCGGCACCCTCGGCGCCTCGGTGAGCGAGATCGACCGGCAGGCCGCGGCCTCCGCCGAGCGCTCCCGGGCCGCGGTCGCCGAGGCCGCGCAGGCCGGCACCATCGTGGCGGATCTGGCCGGCGCGGCGAACCGCATCGGCGACGTGCTCGCCCTCATCTCCGGCATCGCCCAGCAGACCAACCTGCTGGCGCTGAACGCCACGATCGAGGCGGCCCGCGCCGGGGCGGCGGGCCGGGGCTTCGCCGTGGTGGCGGCCGAGGTGAAGGAACTGGCCGGCCAGACCGCGAAGGCGACCGCCGAGATCGCTGAGCAGATCGCCTGGATCCAGACCTCGACCGGTCGGGCGGTCACGGCGATCGCCGGCATCACCGGGACGATCCACGCCGTGAGCGACACCGCCGAGGCCATCGCCGGCACCGTGCGCGAGCAGGGCAGCGCGACGCGAGAGATCGTCGCCTCCGTGGCCCAGGCCTCGACCCGCACCGGCGACGTCACCGCGACGGTCGCGGGCCTGTCCCAGGCCGCCCAGGAGACCGGCCACGCCGCCACCCAGGTGCTCGCCACCTCCTCCGAGCTCGCCGGCCAGGCCGAGCGCCTGCGCGGCCAGGTGCAGGGCTTCCTGGAGGCGGTGCGGGCGGCGTGAGGGCAGCTGCCCGCAGCGACGGTGGTGGTCCATCGACGATCTTTCCACCCTCCGCGTCATTCCGGGGCCGCGCAGCGGAGCCCGGAATCCAGACACTAAGGTGGTGCAGAACGAAGCGGAACGCTCTTTGCTCTATCCTGAACGACCTGCGGTTCTGGATTCCGGGCTCCGCTACGCGGCCCCGGAATGACGCGGAGCAGGATGAAGCTGTAGAGGCCAATCAAATGCCTCTCAGAACCGCTCCACCCAGGGCCGCAGCTCGACCTCGAACGACCAGGCGTCGCGGGGCTGGCGCAAAACGTCGAGATAGGCCCGCGCCACGCCCTCCGGCGTGAGGGTGCTGTCGGGCTTGTCCGCCGGGTCGGGCCGGCGGGCGCTGCGCACCGCGCCGTCGACGACGAAGTGGGCGACGTGGATGCCCTTCGGCCCCAGTTCGCGCGCCGCGCTCTGGGCGAGGCCACGCAGGGCGAACTTGCCCATCGCGAAGGCGGCCGAGAGCGGAAAGCCCTTCACGCCGGCGGTGGCGCCGGTGAACAGGATCGCCCCGTGGCCATGCGGCTCCATGCGCTGCGCCGCCTCGCGGGCGACCAGGAAGGCGCCGTAGGCGGTGACCTCCACCGCCCGCCGCACCGCCTCCGGATCGAGGGAGGCGAGCGGCCCGGGCGCCCGGGCGCTGGCGTTGTAGATCACCGCATCGGGCGCGCCGAGGCGGGCCTCGACCGCGGCGAACAGCGCGGCCACGGCCCCCGGGTCGGCGGCGTCGGCCGCGAAGGTCGCCGCCCCGGTCTCGGCCGCGAGGTCGGCGAGCTTGCCCGCGTCGCGGGCCGCGAGGCCGACCTGCAGCCCTTCCGCGGCGAGGAGGCGGGCGAGCGCGGCGCTGATGCCGGACCCGGCGCCGACGATGAGGGCGGTGCGGTAGGGCAGGCTCACGGGCGCTCCTCCGGTCGGGCGGGCCGCTCCTCGCGGGCTGGCAAATCGTCCCGCACGGGCAGGTCGAAGACCAGGCAGGTGGTGCTGGCGGTGGCGCAGAGCCGGCCGGCCTCGTCGGTGAGGCTCGCCTCGGCCACGGCCTGGCGCCGCCCGGCATGGACCACCCGGCCGGTCGCCGCGACGCGGCCGGAGCCTTCGGTGACCGCCCGCAGGTAGTTCACCTTGATCTCCAGCGTCGTGTAGCCGCGCCCGGCCGGCAGGGTGCTATGGACGGCGCAGCCCATCGCGCTGTCGAGCAGCGTCGCCAGCGCCCCGCCATGGACGCTGCCGATCGGGTTGTAGAGGTACTCGCCCGCCGGCATCCGCATCGTCACCCGGCCCGGCTCGGCCTCGTCGAGCGTGATGCCCATCAGGGCGACGATCGGCGGCGGCGGCACCGTGCCGGCGATCAGGGCACGCAGGAAATCGAGCCCGGCGAGCCCCTGCCCGGCCCGGGCCAGCGCCCGCGGATCGGCCCAGGTGACCGTGCGCTCCCTTGCCGGTTGCTCCTTTGCCGATTGCTCCCTTGCCGGGGGCTCCCGCAGCGGCTCGGGCGACGACGTGGCGGCCATGCTCCCTCCTTTTCGCCTTCTTACATGACGTCAATCATGATACTATATTGATGATCGTCGTCCTCAATGATGTCAATGGGAGCGGATCGTCGGATGCGGGTGACGCGCGAGCAGTTCCAGGAGAACCGGCGCCGGATCCTCGAGGCGGCGGGTCGCCTGTTTCGCGAGAAGGGGTTCTCCGCCGTGACGGTGGCCGAGGTGATGGAGGCTGCCGGGCTGACCCATGGCGGCTTCTACGGCCACTTCGCCTCGAAGGAGGATCTTGCCGCCCAGGCGCTGGGTCAGGCGCTGGCGCCGCGGGAGCCCGGGACAGCGCCGGATCTGGCCGGCTTCGTCGCCTCCTACCTGTCGGCGGCCCATCGCGACCGGCCGGGCACCGGCTGCGCCCTCGCGGCCCTGGGGGGCGAGGCGGCGCGCCAGCCGGCGCCCGTGCGGCGCGCCTTCACCGAGGGGCTGGAGGCGCGGCTCGCCCGGATGCAGGAGGCCCTGCCCGACGGCGACCGGGCGGCGGCGCTCGCGGCGATCTCCGGCCTCGTCGGTGCCCTGGTGCTCGCCCGGGCGGTGGACGACCCCGCCCTGTCCGACGAGATCCTGGCGGCGGCGCGGGGCGCGCTCGGCGATCCGCGACCCGGCAGCCCGTGAGTCGGGCCGGCAGGTTTTTGGTAACCCTCGCGTGACCATGCTGGGGGGCGTCCTTGCCCGAGGCCGGTGATGGTGTTGCGTGTTGCGTTTCCGTACCTGCCCTCGGCGGCGGCCCTCGCCTGGGTGCTCGGCACCGGGCTCGCCGCCGCGGTCGAGCCCGCGCCCCCGGTGCCGCCCGCGTCGGTGCCGGGTTCCCAGGCTCCCCTGAACCAATCCTCTCCGCAGGCCGCCCCCGTCCCGCCGGCGCCGGTCGAGCCCGCGCGGCGCGAGGTGACGGCCTCGCCCGAGCCCTTGCCGGGCGGCGCGACGCCGCTGCCGGTCGGCCCGATCAAGCCCGGCGCCGCCCCGAAGTTGGGCGAGTCCAGGCCGGTCGAAGCCAGACCCGCGGAGGCCAAGCCCGCAGAGGCGAAATCCGCCGAGGGCAAGCCGGCTCCCAAAAAAGTCTCGCGCGAGCTGCCGCCGCTGGTGGTGGCGCGAATGTCGCAGGACACCACCCCGACCCTGACCCCCGCGACCTTCCTCGACACCCTGCGGGCGGCCGAACGCTACCAGGGCCTGGTCGAGGCCGGGGGCTGGCCGGCCCTGCCGGCGGACCTCGCAGTGAAGCCCGGCGAGCGCAACCCGGCGATCCCGGGCTTGCGCCGCCACCTCGTGCTGACCGAGGACCTCGCCCCCGGCGGCCCGGAGGGCGACACCCTCGATCCCGGCCTCGTCGCGGCGCTCAAGCGCTACCAGGCCCGGCACAACCTGCCCGAGACGGGGCTCCTCGGCCGCCAGACCTTGGCCGCCCTCAACGTGCCGGCGAGCGTGCGCCAGCGCCAGCTCGCGGCCTCGGCCAACCGGCTGATCGGGTCGAGCTTCCCGTTCGGCGAGCGCTACGTCGTGGTCAACATCCCGTCGGCCGCCGTCGAGGCGGTGGACCACGGCAGCGTGGCGCGCCGCTACGTCGCGGTGGTGGGCAAGCCGGAGCGCGCCTCGCCCTCGGTCGAGACGAAGATCACCAACATCAACTTCAACCCGACCTGGACCGTACCGGTGTCCCTCATCAAGAAGGACATCATCCCGCACATGCGCAAGGATCCGGGCTACCTCGCCAAGATGCATATCCGCATGCTCGACGGCCAGGGCCAGGAGGTGCAGCCGACCGCCGTCGACTGGTCGACCGAGCGGGCGGTGAACTACACCCTGCGCCAGGATCCGGGCTTCGACAACTCGCTCGGCCAGGTGCGGATCGACATGCCGAACCGGCACGCGGTCTACATGCACGACACGCCGTCGAAGTCGCTCTTTTCCCGCGACGTGCGCTTCCACTCCTCGGGCTGCGTGCGCGTCGCCGACGTGAAGGCGCTGGTCGGCTGGCTCCTCGACGGCACGCCGGGCCCGAACGGCCCCGGCTCGGCCTGGGGCCCGATGGAGATCGAGACTGGCATCGCCACCGGCGAGCGCCGCGACATCAAGCTGGCGAAGCCCGTGCCGGTGACGTTCGTCTACCTCACCGGCTACGCCACCCCGGACGGAAGGGTGCATTTTCGTGACGACGTCTACGGCCTCGACACCGGCAAACCGGCCGACGTCGCGGTGACCGGGGCGCTCGCCAAGCCAGACACCGCCAAGCCGGAGATCGCCAAGCAGGCACCCGCGAAGCCCGCCGCCCGGCCGGTCCCGGCGAGAGCCGCGGCCGAGCCCAAGCCGGCCGCCAAGCCCACTGCGACCAAGCCGGGTGCCGCCAAGTCCGAGTCCACGAAGTCCGAGGCCACGAAGCCGGCGGTCATCAAGGCACCCTCGGCCGAGAGGACGGCGCCCAAGGCGGAGCCGAAGCCCACCGCGAAGGCATCCGCGCCCGAGAAGCCCGCCTCTCCCAAGCCGGCGCCCGCCACCGAGCATCGGACCGCAATCCCGCCGACCTGACCTGGCGCCTCTCGCGCCGCTCATTGAGGCCGGTGTTCGCCTCCGGCCACGTCCTGCCTGTTCCCGGGTCGGGAGTGCCGGTTCGGGCCGATCCGTTCTCGTCGGCGCCACGCAGCTGGCGCGGGCAATCCGGTACCGATAGGGTGGCCCCGGGAGCCCGCGCTACGTCACATGGTCAAACCGCACTCACCCCCGCCAGGGGACCGCGGCCACGCATCCGCGACTGTCGCGGACCAGCCTTCGCGTGCCGACACGGGGAGCAGCATCGACCTGCGGATCGAGGCGGAGAACCGCCGGCTCATCGACGAGACCGCCGTGCTCCACATGACCCGCACGGAGTTCGTGGTCGAGAGTGCGCAGCGCCGGGCGGTCGACGGTCGGCTCGACCAGCGCCTGCTCTCGCTCGACGCCCCTCGCTTCGACGCCTTCATGCACGCCCTCGACAATCCACCGGCGCCGGGACCGAAGCTGCGGTCGCTCCTGCGTCGGGTGCCGGCGTGGCAGGCATAACCGACGCTCCGATTGTGGTGCCAGCCCCTGACCGTCCCAGGCCGGAAGCCCGCCGGTTCAGGAGATCCCCAACCCCCGCACCAGCGCGATGCTGACGAGGAGCAGGACGCCCAAGGAGGCGGTGACCGCGAGGGTCACCCGGCCGCCGACCCGGGCCACCACCCGCACGTCGACGCCGAGCCCGAGGGCCGCCATGGCGATCACCGTCAGGATGCCGGCGGTGCGGGTGAGCGGCGCGAGCGCCGCGTCGGGCACGAGGCCCAGCGACCGGGCGGTGGCGAGCGCGAGGAAGCCGAGGATGAACCATGGCACCAGCTTGAAGAAGCCGAGCTTCTTCCGCGCGCCGGCCGGGGTGCCGGGCTCCTCGCGCAGGCGCGGGGCGAGCAGCGACAGGCCGAGCACCACGGGGCCGAGCATCAGCACCCGCACGAGCTTGACCAGCGTGCCGACCTGGGTGCTGACGAGGCTCACCGGCACGGTGGCGGCCAGCACCTGGGGCACCGCGTAGACCGTGAGGCCGGCGAGCACGCCGTACTCGGTCGGGTTGGTGCCCAGCAGCGGGATGAGGAGCGGCAGGCCGAGCACTACCAGCACGCCGAGGATCGCCGTGAAGGCGATCGAGGAGGCGACGTCGTCGCCGCTCGCGCCGATCACCGGGGCCACCGCCGCGATGGCCGAGTTGCCGCAGATGGCGTTGCCGCAGGCGATCAGGATCGACATCCGGGCCGGCAGCCCGAGGAGGCGGCCGATGGCGTAGCTGGCGATCAGGGCGATCAACACGGTGGCGACGATGCCGGCGAGCAGGGCCGGCCCCGAGGCGACCAAAGCCGCGAGGCTGATCGAGGCGCCGAGGAGCATCACGGCGACCTCGAGCAGCTGCTTGGCGCTGAAGGCGATGCCGATGCGCCAGCGCGGCCCCGGCTCCCAGACCGAGCGGATCGCGATCCCGGCGAGGATCGCGATCACCAGGGCCTCGACGTAGGGGTGGTGGACGAGGCGCTCCTCCGCCGCCTGGACCAGGCTCGCCGCCGCCGTGACGGCGACGCAGAGGGTGAGGCCGGGCAGGACCGCGAGCGCGGTCCGCCCCATCGCGTCAGGCCGCATTGCCGGGCATGCTCGTATGCAGGGGAAGTCGCGGGTGCTCGCTCACGGACGGAAGCTCGTGCCGATGCCGGCCCGCGCCGGCTGGCCGAGCCAGAGCAGCACCAGGCCGAGGACCAGGGCGATCGGGGCCGCCGGCGAGAGGGTGAAGGGGAGGCCGAGGAGCTTCCACAGCGTCGGCTGCCCGCCCTCGGCCATCGCCTGGAGGCTCGCGGCCCGGTCCTTCATGAGCGCCACGGCGACGTCGCTGACCGAGGTGACCAGCACCGCGTTGTTGGCGATCGAGCGGGCGCCGTCATAGACGATCCCGACGAAGCCGGCGGCGAGCAGCAGAAGGCCGAGGCTGCGGCACAGGAAACGGATCATCCAGGGCTCCGGACCGCGCGCCTCACGCGGGGCGCGCGGCACCTTGAGTAGAGAGACGGTCTTGCGGGCGCAAGCTTGAGCGCGGCACCGTGGCGGGTTGATCCGGGCGCAGCCTCCGTGTCACGGCGCGTGGCGACCGACAGCGAGGGGAGCGGCATGAACGGCAGGACGGGCGGACGGCCGGAGCTGGTGATCTTCGACTGCGACGGGGTCCTGGTGGACAGCGAGCCGATCAGCCTGGCGCGCCTGACCGAGAACCTGCAGCGCATCGGCGTGCCGATCGACCTCGACACGGTGGCCCGCCGCTTCACCGGGACCAGCATGACGTCGATCATGGCGCATGTCGCGACGGATTACGGCGTGCCGACCCCGGACGGCTTCGTCGACGCGGTGCGGGCCGACACCCTGCGGGCCTTCGACGCCGAGCTGACGGCGATCAGAGGCGCCGGCGCGGTGCTGGGGGCAATGCGGGACCGGCGTTGCATCGCCTCGAGCAGCGATCCGCAGCGCCTGCACCACGCGCTCTCGCTCACCGGCCTCATCGACCATTTCGAGGGCCACGTCTTCAGCGCCACCATGGTGGCGCGGGGCAAGCCGTTCCCGGACCTCTTCCTCTACGCCGCCGCCCAGATGGGGGTGGCCCCGGAATCATGCGTGGTGATCGAGGACAGCGTGCCGGGCGTCACCGCGGCGCGGGCCGCCGGCATCCCGGTGCTGGGCTTCTGCGGCGGCGGCCACTGGTCGCACGACCGCGCCGGGGCGGATCTTTTGGCCGCAGGGGCCCTTCGGGTTTTCGACGAATTCACCGATCTGCCCCATCTGTTGGAGACCTGGGACGCGTCGTCCCGTTAACGGACGGGGAGCCCTGGCACCGGAATCGCATTGACCTGTCGCGGGCGCCCGGCACATTCGGGACCGTCGCCAAGGCCGCGAGACCGTTCCAGCATCCCCGTCGCCGTGAAAGCCAACCGGAGCCCGCCGTGAGACCAGCCCGCATCGTCGCCTTCTCGGGCAACGTCCGCCGCCCCTCCCGGACCCGCGCGCTGGTGGAGGCCGTGGCGGCCGAGCTCGGCCGCCGCCGCCCGATCGACCTGAAGGTCTTCGATCTCGCCGAGGTCGGCACCGGGCTCGGCGCCACCACCCGGCAGGCCCTGCCCCTGCCGATCGCCCACATGATCGAGGCGATCGAGGGCGCCGACGCCCTGATCGTCGGCTCGCCGGTGCATAACGGCTCCTATTCGGGCCTGTTCAAGCACGTGATCGACTTCCTGGAGCCGGCGGCTCTGGCCGGCAAGCCGGTGGCGCTCACCGCGACCGGCGGCGGCCCACGCCACGCCCTGATGGTCGAGCACCAGCTGCGCCCGCTCTTCGGCTTCTTCACCGCCCACGTCGCGCCGACCGCGGTCTATGCCGGCGAGGCGGAGATCGAGAACGGGGTCGTCACCGACGAGCGCGTCGCCGAGCGGGTCGCCGCGGCGGCGTCCGAGCTCGCCCATCTCCTCGACGTGGCGGAGGCCGCCCGGCGCGCTGGGGCCGGACGGGCGGTGGCGGGGCTCTAACCTTCGCCGCGCATGGCCTGGAGCTTGCGATACGCCCGCCCATAAGCCGCGTAGCTCGCGACGGTGCGGGCCATCATGGCGCGGCGGTTCGCGTCGAGGCGCGACAGGGGCCGGGCCGGGCGCCCGCCCCAGAGCCAGCCCGTTTCCAACACCTGGCCCGGATCGGTGGCGCTGCCGGCGGCGAGCAGCACGTCCCCCTCCACCACCGTGCCGGGAGCCAGCCGCGCCCCCATGCCGATCAGGCAGCCCGGCCCGATGCGCCCGTCGCCGGCGGTGACGTTGTGGCCGAGCGTGGTGTCGCGCTCGATCACCAGGCCGCCGGCCTGGGTGTGGATCGCGCAATTGTCCTGAACGTTCACGTTGGCGCCGATCACGATCGGGCTCAGCGGCGCCTCGAGCAAGCAGGAGAAGAACACGCTCGCCCCCGGTGCGAGGGCGACCCGGCCGCGCAGCCGGGCGGTGCGGGCGACGAACACCGCCGGATCGGGCGCGAAGTCGTCGCCCGGCGCGGCGGCCGGCTCGCTGGCGGCGGCCTCGCGCAGGCGCTCGGCCCGCTCGGCGAGCTCGCCCGGCACGAGGGGGCGCAGGGGCCGGGCCGGGCTGCCGGCGCAGACGAAGCCCGCCGGCAGGGTGGTGCGCGGAAACACCGTGCTGCCGGCCTCCAGCAGCACCCCGTCCTCGATCAGGGACCCGTCGAGGACGATGCAGGCATCCTCGATCACGCAATCGTCGCCCAATGTGCAGGCATGGACCACCGCGTCGCGGCCGACCGTGACCCGGTCGCCGACGATGCACGGATACATCTCGGCCGCGATGTGCAGGGTCGAGCGGGCGCCGAGCCAGAACCGGTCGCCGACGATCACGTCATGCCCGTCGGCGCGGATCACCGATTCGTCGCCGAGCCAGGCTTGCGCCCCGAGGCTCGCCCGCCCGATCACCGCGCTGCCGCGGCCGCACCAGACTGGCCGGGCCGCGAAGGTGGGTGTCGTGTCGTCGAAGGGGAGGAGGAGGTCAGGGGTCACGGGGGCATCCTCCGTCCGGCCGGCCGGCCGAGCGGCCGGTTCGTCTCAACGACCCACATCTACGCCGTTCCGCGCCCGCCGCCAGCCCCGGGTCCCGTCGCGGCCGGTTCATGCTAGATCACGGTCCTGCCCACTGCCCGGACCCGCCATGACCCCGCGCCTCTCGATCCAGCCCGAGCCCTTCGACGTCGCGGCGGAGATCGCCGCCCTCACGGCGGAGCTCGGCGGGCGGGCGGGTGCCATCGTGAGCTTCACCGGCCTGTGCCGCGACGAGGACGGGCGGCTCGCCGCCCTCGAGCTCGAGCATTATCCCGGCATGGCCGAGGCCGAGATCGGCCGCGTGCTCGCCGAGGCCGCGTCGCGCTGGCCGCTGCAAGGCGCCGTCGCGATCCACCGCCACGGCCTGATCCGCCCGGGCGAGGGGATCGTGCTGGTGCTCGCGGCCTCCGCCCACCGCACGGCCGCCTTCGAGGCCGCGAGCTTCCTGATGGACTACCTCAAGACCCGCGCGCCGTTCTGGAAGCGCGAGCACCGCGCCGACGGCACCTTGGGCGGCTGGGTCGAGGCGACGGAGCACGACGCGGCGGCGGCGGCGCGGTGGTGAGGGTGTGAAACGGGGATTACCGAGAATTCGAGCGATCGGATCGACGAATCGCTGACCGGCCTGATGCAGGATCACGGTCATGATCCACGATCACAGACATTCCGACCCCAGAGAGCCCGACTCCTTGGCGTTCGACCCGCTGAGCGCGCGCGGCCTCGCGGTGGCCTGCGCCCTCGTCGGACTCGTCACGCTCCTCCTCTCCGAGCGCCCGACGCCCGGGGGGGTGCTCCTCGCCTGGGCCGGTCTCGCCGGCTGGGCCCTGCTGCGCGTCTTCGGCCGGCGCCGCGCGCCGCAGCCCCTGCGCCGGACGATCCGCCCGCGGCCCGAGCCGATCATCGAGGTCGTCGAGGTGAAGGACTGGACGCCCCGGCGCGAGGCCCCGGTGCTGGCCCTGCCGAAGCCTTTCACGGCCGTCTCGCCACCGGGGGCGGAGGCCTGGAAGACCTCGGCGCATCCCGCCGTGCTCGCCGGCGTGCGGCGGCGGCGCAACGAGGGGTGAGCCGGATTTTCCGGTCGCCGAACGGCCGTGCGCGGCTATCTGTCCTGCACGGCGGCCGCGAGCGCCGCCGGCGGAGAGATCATCGGACATGGCCGTTTTCCCAGCTCAGGATCCCGTTCACCAGGAGGTCCCCCGCTCCGCGGCATGGGCGAGCACCCGCTCCCTCGTGCTCGCCGGCATCGGGGTGGTGTCGTTCACGGCGGTCCTGCTGCTGGCCTGGCACTCGGCCGACACGCTGCTCCTGATCTTCGCCGGCATCCTGTGCGCGGTCTTCCTCGACGGGCTCACCCATTACCTCGGCCGCGTCGTCCCCCTCGGGCACGGGGCGCGGCTCGCGATCGTGAGCGTGCTGCTGGCGCTGCTCGTGCTCGGCATGGTCGGGCTCGGCGGCGCCACCGTGGCGGGGCAGGCGAAGCGCCTGGGGGAGACGCTGCAGCAGCAATCCGGCACCGTGAAATCCTGGCTCGACGCCCGCGGGATCGACACCCGCTTCCTCGATTTCGGCAAGCTGAAGGAAGCCGCGGCGCAGCGCGATCCGACTCCGGCGGAGGACGCGCGGCAGAAGGGCCCGAGCGGCCTGCCGAGCCCCGGCACCCTCCTGTCGGGCGCGAGCAGCGTGCTCGGCCAGGCCTCGACGGTGGCGCTGGCGGTGTTCGGCGCCATCGGCAACGTGTTCATCGTCGTGGTGCTCGGCCTGTTCGTGGCGGCCGATCCGCGGACCTACCGCGACGGACTGCTGCGCTTCGTGCCCTCGCGCCAGCGCACCCACGCGGCCTCCGTCGCCGACGACATCGGCATTACCCTGCGCCACTGGCTGTTCGGCCAGCTCGTCGTCATGGCGGCGATCTTCGTCTGCGTCTGGCTCGGCTTGAGCCTCGTCGGCATCGACGGGGCCCTGATCCTCGGGCTCCAGGCCGGCCTGCTCTGCTTCATCCCGACCATCGGGGCGCTGGTCGCCGGCATCATCATCGTGCTGGCCTCCCTCGCCTCGGGGCTGCAGGGGGTGATCGCCGGGATGTGCGTCTACCTCCTGGTGCAGACCCTGGAGAGCTACGTGCTGACGCCCTTCGTGCAGAAGCGGGCGCTCGACATCCCGCCCGCGACCCTGTTCGCCGGCCAGATCCTGCTCGGCGTGCTGTTCGGGCTCTGGGGCGTCGCCCTGGCGCTGCCCCTGATGGCGGTCTGCAAGGTGCTGCTCGACCGGCTCTACATCGAGGACACGCTGGGGGAGGATGCGGGCTAAGCATCATTCCGCCGGCCGTAGACGGCCGGTGCCGAGTGGTCACCGGTTCGGCGATCAGAATGATGCAAGAACGAAAACCCGAGCAGAGTTGCGTTGCGCAATTCTGCTCGGGGCGCCCTCCCCCGCCGGGTTGGATCAGGCGCTCTGCGGCTTCGTCACCTTGGCCTCGATCGCGTCCCAGACCGCGACCGCGAGGTCGGGGCCGCCGAGGCGCTTGATCGCCCGGATGCCGGTCGGCGAGGTGACGTTGATCTCGGTCAGGTTGCCGTCGATCACGTCGATGCCGACGAGGATCAGGCCGCGGCGGCGCAGTTCCGGGCCGATCGCCGCGCAGATCTCCCGCTCGCGCGGGGTCAGCGCCGTCGCGCCGCCGGTGCCGCCCCGCACCATGTTGGAGCGGATGTCGTTGGCCGCCGGCACCCGGTTGACGGCGCCGAGCGGCTCGCCGTCGACCAGGATGATGCGCTTGTCGCCCTCGGTGATCCGCGGCAGGAAGCGCTGCACCACCCAGGGCTCGCGGAAGGTGACCGAGAACAGGTCGAACATCGAGCCGAAATTCGGGTCGTCGGGCAGCACCCGCAGCACCGCCGCGCCGCCATGCCCGTGCAGCGGCTTCATCACCACGGCGCCGTGCTCGGCCCGGAACTCCTCGATCTCGCGCTTGTCGCGGGTGATGAGGGTCGGGGGCATCAGCTCCGGATAGGCGGTGACGAACAGCTTCTCGGGGGCGTTGCGCACCTCGAACGGGTTGTTCACCACCAGCGTATGCGGGTGGATCCGCTCCAGCATGTGGGTCGCCGTGATGTAGGCGAGGTCGAAGGGCGGGTCCTGGCGCATCAGCACCACGTCGACGCTCGCCAGATCGACGCGCTCCTGGGCGCCGAGATGCGCGTGGTCGCCCTCGACGTCCTGCACCCGAAGGGGCTCGACCCGGGCGGTGACGCGCCCGTCGCGCATCGAGAGCCGGTCGGGGGTGTAGTGCAGGAGCGTGTGGCCGCGGGCCTGCGCCTCCAGCAGCAGCGAGAAGGTGGTGTCGCCGGCGATGCGGATCGCCTGGATCGGGTCCATCTGGACCGCGACGGTGAGGGCCATGTCGGGTTGATCTCCGGTCGCCCGGGTTATCGGGCGGCCCGCGCCCGATGGCAACGGTCGTGAAAGCAAGGAGGGCCCCGCGCGAGAATCGCGACGGGGCCCCAAGTCAGGGAGGAAACGCCCATGAGCGTCCAATAGGGGCTAGCAAGCCCCGTGCCAGCCAGAAGGGACGGGGGTGGGCGCGCGGCTCAGGCGGCCTTACGGTTGACCCGGCTCTCGGCCAGCGAGGTCAGTTTCTTGTCGGTCGCCTTCTCCTCCTCGAGGGTCTGCTGCAGCGGGCCGACCACATCCTTGCGGCCGAGCTGCTGGGCGTAGGCGATGATCGTGCCGTAGCGGGTGATCTCGTAATGCTCGACGGCCTGAGCGGCGGCCAGCATGGCGGCGTCGCGGACCTCGGCATCGTCGGTGTCGCCGATGATCTCCTCGGCCTCGGCGATGATCCCGTCCATCGCCGCGCAGCGCACGCCCTTGGGTTGCTGGCCGAGCGTCTGGAACACCTGTTCGAGCCGCTGGATCTGCCCTTCGGTCTCGCGCAGATGCGTCTCGAACCCCGCCTTCAGCTGCGGGTCGCCCGCCTTGGCGATCATCTTCGGCAGCGCCTTCGTGATCTGCTGCTCGGCGTAGTAGATGTCCTGGAGCATGTGCTGGAACAGGTCGTCCATGCTCTTGATCGGTTTCGAGAACAGGCCCATGGCGTTCTCCTCGAGACATGCGCCTTCAGTCTCGCCCGGTGCGGCGATGCTGGTGCGAGGCGCGAGACATCCTGGAACGGCGCGGGCGCCGCTCGGCATGGCCGGGGAACGTCGTCCGGCTGGGGCGGTTCCTCGAATACGCCGAGCGGGTATCACGCCCCGGCCCGCGGCTCCTCGCTCCCGACATCCTCATCTTCGGGATCCTCACTCTGGGGATCCTGGCTCGGCCAGTCGACGATGCGGTCCAGCAGCTCCTCGGTTTCGAACTCCTCCTCGGTGCCGCTGACCCGGCCGCTGACCGAGATGCCGGCCTCGTGCACGGTGCGCCGGGTGCCGGAAACCAGGGGGTGCCACCAGGGCAGGTCGCGCCCGTCCCGCACCAGGCGGTAGCCGCAGGTCGGCGGTAGCCACGGCAGGGTGCGCACCGCCTCCGGCGTCAGCCGCACGCAATCGGGCACCCTGCGCTGGCGCCGGGCGTAGTCGCGGCAGCGGCAGGTGCCGGCATCGAGCAGCGTGCAGCCGACATCGGTGTAGAGGATCTCGCCCGAATCCTCGTCCTCAAGCTTGAGCAGGCAGCAGCGGCCGCAGCCGTCGCACAGGCTCTCCCACTCCTGCGGCGACATCGCCTCCAGGCTCTTCTCGCGCCAGAACGGGGTCGCGGCCTTCAGCGAGGCGGGCGGGCGCGGGGGCTTGCTGCGGGCTTCGGCCACGGTGGTTCAAGGCTCTCGAGGCGCCGGCTAAGACGGCGCGGGTGGGGATGTCGGAGACGGGAGGCCTCTCCTCTGCCGCGCCCGGGCGCGGCGGGCAAGCAGGGCCGGGCCGGCTTACGCAATCCTGCGACGTCGTGTCGGCGAAGAAGCGCCCCATATAGGCCTTGGAAGGCTGCGAAGGGCTGACCGTCTCGCGCTAGGATGCGAGGCTTGCTAGACCGTTGAATTGCGCCATCCCGAGGACCGTTGCCGTGCCCGAGAACCAGCCCACCGACCGGCTGACCAAGCTCCGGACCCGCCTGTCCCACGGGATGCTCGGTTTCGACGCCTGGCTGAATGACGCCCTCTACAACGGCGGCCGCTCGTTCGGCGAGGCCTACGGCCGCTACGCCGAGAAGATCCAGCGCCGCTTCCGGGTGCGGGGCGTCAAGCGCCTGGCGCTCGACCTCGCGAGCGAGGGCGTGACGCTCGGCCTCGTCGGCGGTGTGGTGATGCTGACGCTCGCCCAGTCGGCCTTCAACCAGACCAGCGAGAACTGGCTCAAGGCCCCGGACCTCGCCGTGACCTTCCTCGACCGCTACGGCACCGAGGTCGGGCGGCGCGGCATCAAGCACGACGATTCGCTGCGCATCGACGAGTTTCCCGACATCCTGGTCAAGGCGCTGATCTCGACCGAGGACCGGCGCTTCTACGAGCATTGGGGCATCGACCCGATCGGGACCCTGCGCGCCGTGACGGTGAACGCGCGCGGCGGCGGCCACGTCCAGGGCGGTTCCTCGCTGACCCAGCAGCTCGCCAAGAACCTCTTCCTGTCGAACGAGCGCTCGCTCGAGCGCAAGATCAACGAGGCGTTCCTGGCGCTCTGGCTCGAATGCCACCTGACCAAGAACGAGATCCTGAAGCTCTACCTCGACCGCGCCTATATGGGCGGCGGCACCTTCGGGGCGGCCGCGGCAGCGGATTATTATTTCGGCAAGAACCTCAAGGATATCACCCTGCCGGAGGCCGCCATGCTGGCCGGCCTGTTCAAGGCGCCGACGAAGTACGCGCCCCACGTCAACCTGCCGAAGGCCCGCGCCCGCGCCGCGGACGTGCTGCACAACATGGTCGAGGCGGGCTACCTCACGGAAGGCCAGATCCAGTCGGCCCTGCGCAACCCGGCGACCCCGGTGACCCGCTCGCGCGACATCAGCGCCGATTACTACCTCGACTGGGCCTTCAACGAAATCAAGAAGCTCGCCGACGAGGGCAAGCTGAAGAAGGAGCGGGTGCTGGTCGTGAAGACCCCGCTCGATCTCGCGATCCAGAAGCGGGCCGACCAGGCGGTGGAGAACGTGCTGCGCCAGTTCGGCGACGCCTTCGACGTCGAGCAGGCGGCCCTCGTGACCATGGACCCCGACGGCGCCGTGCGGGCGATGGTCGGCGGGGCCGATTACGGCCAGAGCCAGTTCAACCGCGCCACCGACGCGCTGCGCCAGCCCGGCTCGTCGTTCAAGCCCTACGTCTACGCCGCGGCTTTGGCCACCGGGCAGTGGCGGCCGGAGAGCAAGGTCGTCGACCGACCGGTCTGCATCGGCAACTGGTGCCCGGCGAATTACGGCCGCTCGTTTGCCGGCACCGTGCCGCTCTGGGTCGCGGTGGCCAAATCGATCAACACCATCCCGGTGCAGTTCTCGATCGCGATGGGCAAGCAGCTCGGAGAGACACACGACGCCCGCGCGGCCAAGCTCGGCCGGGCCAAGATCATCGAGCTTGCCCACAAGATGGGCATCACCTCGAACCTGGTCGATTCGGTCTCGCTGCCGATCGGCTCGGCCGAGGTGACGGTGCTCGACCAGGCCGCCGGCTACTCGGTCTTCGCCAATGGCGGCCGCCGGGCCAAGCCCTACGCGGCGACCGAGATCCGCACCGGCGCCGGCGAGGTGATCTACCGCCACGACACCAGCGAGACGCCGCCCGAGCAGCTGCTCTCGACCCGGGTCGTCGCCGACATGAACTACATGCTCAACAAGGTCGTCGACGAGGGCACCGGCCGCAAGGCGGCGGTGGAGGGCGTGCGCACCGCCGGCAAGTCGGGCACCACCAACGCCTACCGCGATGCGTGGTTCGTCGGCTATACCGGCAACCTCGTGACCGCGGTCTGGTACGGCAACGACGACCATTCCTCGACCAAGAACCTGACCGGCGGCTCGCTGCCGGCGATCACCTTCCACGAGGTGATGGCGCCGGCCCACCAGGGCATCGAGATCAAGCCGATGCCGGGCTTCGAGTCGGACAAGGCCGCCGCCCGCAGCGCGCAAGGCCCCGCCCCGACCACCCCGCCCCCCGGCGCGCCAGCCGGCGCCCTGTCGCGGCGCTCCTTCGAGGTGCTGGGCGGCCTCGGGACCCTGTTCCGCTCGGTCGAGAGCCCAACCCCGGGACGGGCGGCGTTCAACACGGTGGGCGAGGCCCGGCCGATCCCGCGGTGACCGGCGCCGTCACCGCCGCCTGAGGTCCTGCAGGCCGACCGGATGCCACTGCCCCTTCATCCGGGCATGGACTTCGAGGAGTTCGTGGAGCGGCACCGCCGGCTGCTGCGGCAGGCGGTAGAAGCGGTAGCGCGCGTCGCCCAGCGGCAGCAGGTCGTGGGCCGGGTAGAGAGCGGGATCGAACATGCCGTAGACCGGCAGGACGATGGTCCTGGCCTCGGACAGCCAGGCGGCGAGCCAGGCGAAGGTGCTGACCGACAGGATCACGTTCGCCGCCGAGCGGATGATCGAGAAATCTTCCAGGATCCCGCGATGCGGCACGATCTCGGCGCGGGGAAACCGGTCCTTCAGCGCGCGCATGTAGAGCGTATCGTCGGTCTGGCCGGTGAAGACCGGGCGCCACCCCATCTCCTCGATCACGTCGGCGTAGAAATCGACCGGCACGATCGTATAGCCCGGATGGCGCGCATCGAGGATCTCGCCGCCCCGCACCGGGCAGACCACCGCGTCGCCGTCGAAGACCGGGACCGTGATGTCCGGACGCTGGAAGAGCGGGCGGGCCTGCGTCACCGGGGGAAAATATTCGAGCCGCTGGCCGTATCCGCGCCAGTCGAACCGGTCGAAGATCCGGTTGCCGGCCAGATACGACACCCGGCCCAGGTCGACGTGCTGCTCCTCATCGAGCACGCAGACGGCATCGGACGCCGCCGCATCGATGACCGGATGCGTGATGTTCCAGTACGGCAGCATGAAGTTCGACAACCGCAGGTGCGGCACGAGAGCCTTCAACCGCACGGCCACCATGTATTGCATCATCAGGTTGGCGTAATGCGTGGGTATGTCTTTATGAAAAACGGGACCCGCACTCATCCAGGCTCGACCTCTCGTGCTCCCTCGCGCGATCCCGGGCCGCCGGTGCGGCATCCCGGCTCCACGGCCCGCCTCGATGGCCCAGTGTACCGGACAATACGAACCCCGATCTGGCGATCGTCTTTCACGCGGGACGCGATGACATGGCTTGCGCAGTGCGGGAATGCGGTCTCTGGGGGACATCTTCCATCGGCGAACGGAACCTGATACCACCCGGTGCCGCGCACGCGACGCACGGTTGAGGACGGTATATGAGAATTGTCGCCGCAACAAGAGTCCTCGACGAAGCTGATATCATCGAAGCCTTCGTCAGGCATACGGCGTCTTTCGTCTCGCACCATGTCTTCATGGATAACGGCAGCAACGACGGCACGGTCGAGATCCTGCGCAAGCTTGCCGAGGAAGGCCTCGGCATCACCGTCTTCCAGAACAGATCCGTTCATTACAACGAGATCTCGTTCAATACCTTCCTGTATGAGCAGGCGGTCAAGGCCCATGGGGCGGACTGGGTCCTGTTCGTCGATGCCGACGAGTTCCTCGACGACCGGAAGATCCCCGCGGGGCTGCACGCCTATCTCGGCAGTCTCCGACGCTTCCTGCGGGACCCGCATTGCGTCAAGGTCCCGATGGTCAATTACGAGTATACGCGGCAAGACGATTACAACGAGATCGTCGTGCCGCGGCGCACCACGCACCGCAACGCGCCGACGCAGAACTACAAGGTGATCGCCAGCGGGCGGATCCGCGGCAAGACTGTCGCCATCGCGAACGGCTCGCACGACGTGCTGGTCGACGGTGCGGTGACCTCCTCCTGCGTGGTCGAGAACGATCTCTGGCTGGCGCACTTCTCCGAGCGCTACGCGCTGCAGACCGCGGCGAAGTTCCTCAAAGGCTGGTCGAAGGTGCTGGCCGCCGGCTCGGAGGTCATCAATTCCGGGTCCAGCTACCATTACAAGGCGCCGTACTACGTCATCAAGGACCGCCCCGAGGATCTGCTGCGCAATGAATGGTTCATGACGCGCAAGAACGAGAGCCCCGATCTCGTTCACGATCCGATGCGGTACAAGGGCGGCGACCTGCGCTACACCCGGCCTATCGACCGGGAGATGCAGACCGTCCGCACCCTGATGGGGTATCTCCACGATCTCGCCGTCCAGCACGGCCGGTTGCTCGACCACGACCCGGCCGCCAGGGCGCTGGTCGCCGAATGGTCCTCGACGCACGAGAAGATCATATGAGCTGCGGCCGCGCTCTCGGATCTGGATCGACGCCTCTTTGAGATTTGCTTGGATCACCGCGGGCCGTCGCCATCGACGGCGGGCGGGCCTCCTTCCTTTCTGGTGCAGTGGCTTTGGAACCAACGAAACAGCGCGAGCATGACCGGTGGCTGGATCGCCTCCTCGAGACGCGCCTGGCGCGCCGGATCCAGGATACCCCCCTCTACCGCACGCTGTCCGCCGCGGGCGACGGCCGCGCGACGGCCTGGCCGCGATCGGTGCGCGACTGCCTCGCGACGATCCTCAAACCGGGCAAGCGGCCGCCGGACCTCTCGACCGTCGCGGCGATCGCCAAGAACGAGGGCCGCTACATCACGGAGTGGATCGCCCACAACCTCGCCGTCGGGTTCGACCGCATCCTGGTCTTCTCGAACGACAGCACCGACGACACCGACCGGATCGTCGCGAGGATCGCGCGGCGGGAGCCCCGGGTGTCGCTGGTGCCGTGGCCCTCCGTGCCGAATTCCTCGCCGCAGATCACCGCCTACAGGCACGCCCTCGGACTCGTGCGCACGCCCTGGATCATCTTCCTCGACATCGACGAGTTCCTGCTGCCCTTCGCCGACGGCAGCGTCCAGGCCTTCCTCGGCCGCGTCCCGGACGACATCGCGAGCGTCCACGTCAACTGGCGCAATTTCGGGTCCGGCGGCCGCACCTCGCCGGATTACGCGTTCGTGACCAAGACCTTCGTCCGGGGCGCCGAGTTGAACTGGAGCGGCCACAGCCACTTCAAGACCTTCGCCAGGACGCACCTCGCGGTCGATCCGCACATTCACGACATCGCCACCTCGGAAGGCCGCAAGGTCCTGTCGGATCTCGAGGAGTTCGAGATGTACGTCCGCGGCTACGGCAACCGGATCGTCCACGACACGATCCAGATCAATCATTACCAGTGCAAGACCTACGAGGAATTCGCCCAGCGGATGAAGCGCGGCGATGCCAATTTCGCCGGCAGCGGCCCGCGCGACCACTCGCGGGAGCGGTTCGCCATCCTCGACCGGAACGAGGTTGAGGATCTCAAGATCCGCATGTTTGAAGCCGCCTTCGATGCGCAGTACGCGCGCCTGACGCGGTGACGGCCGCCGCGGGATCCAGATCCGGGGGCCTCGCTCGCGCCCGAGTCAGAGCAGCAAACATGTCAGCGCGAAAAAAACCGATCGGGCGAAAATCCCGTTCGGGCTCCGCCCGACCTGGGCTAGATACGGGCCCACGATGCTGATCGAGAAAGTCGCCCTTCCGGCCTCCGGGCGCGCCGCGTCCCCATGGCCCCGATCCCTGCCGCGGCGGCTGCGGCGGGCGGCGCGCCTGCGCGGGGTCGGGACCGTCGGGTTGGTAGTCTACGCCCTGGCGCTCGGCGCCGTCCTGGGCCTCGCCAGCGCCAACTGGGCGACGCGGGGGCGCTACCCGTTCGGGGGCGTCACCCTGAACGCCTGGACTGCCTGGCCGAAGATCGGCTCGCGCGAGGCCGACCCCTATGTGCGGGCGATCCATGCCCGGACCGGCGAGGTGCCGCTGGCCCTCGGGGAGGGCCTGCTCCTCACCGCGCTCACCGACGATGCCGGGCGCAGGCTCGATCCCTCCTGCCGCTACCGCATCGCCGGCGCCACGCCGCCGGCCCGGGCCTGGACCCTGGCGGTGGAGCGGCGCGGGCACGCCAAGGAAGCGGCCAAAGCGGCCGCCAAGGACGCGGGCGGGCACGCGGCCGACCACCCGGCGCAAGGAGGTGCCGTGCCGCCGGCGCGCACCGGCTTCACCTCCACGGAGGTCCTGCGCGACCGCGACGGCCGCTTCGCCGTGGTCCTGAGCCCGGCCGTGCAGCCCGGCAACTGGCTGCCGATGCCCGCGGGCGACGGCTCGATCCGGCTGGTGCTGCGCCTCTACGACACGCCGGTGGCGGCGAGCACCGGCGTGCTCGAACGCGAGGGCGTGCCCTCGATCACCCGGGAGGATTGCCCGTGACGCCGCTCGGCCGCTTCGTCCTCGCCACCCTGTGCGGCCTCGTCCTGGCCGGGCTCGTGCACGTCGCGACGGTGCTGGCGATTCCCTACCTCGCCGACGGCGACGCCCTGGCGCGCTCGCGCGCGACGCTCGCCAACGACACCTCGGTTCTGATCCACGCGGCCGAGGTCGGGGGACCGGCCGAGCCGGCGGAGGGCTGGCTGCCGCCGCAGGACCCCGCGGTGGCGGTGGGCGTCTGCGCCTACGACCTCGACGACGGCCCGGTGCGGATCACCGCCGAGACCGGCCCGCTCGTCGAGACGATCGCGCTCCACGGGCGCAGCGGCGCCTACTACGCCATCACCGATCAGGCGGCTTTGCGCGGCACGGTCGAGCTCGTCATCATGACGAGGCGCCAGTTCGACGAGGCGCTCGCCACCGCCGACGAGGACGAGCGCAACCGCGACGTGCGCATCGTCGCGCCGAGCCGGCAGGGCTTCGTCAGCGTGCGGGTGCTCGCCGCCCTGCCGAGCCAGCAGGCCCAGGCCAACGAGGCCGCCCGCTCGGTCTCCTGCACCATCGACGGGCCGGACGAGTAGGGCGATCGCTTCACGATCGCGGCGATCGGGAGGGATCTCTTTATCCCTTGTGCCTTGGCATCGACACGTCGATGCCAAGGCGTCCGGCGCATCAGCGCCGACGCCCGTTCGGGCTTAGCCAGCGCCTTCGAACGGGTCCGTTCGAAGGCGCGGCGGTATCATCCCTTGCGCACCAGCACCACCTCGCCCGGCTCCGCGGGCACGAGGCCGCAGCGCGCCTCGGCATCCGCCGGCAGCAGCGGGTCGAGCAGGGTCCGGCGCGAATCCAGGAAGGCGAGGGCCCGCTCGGACGCCACCGCCTCGTCCTCGGGGGCGGCGATCAGCAGGTGTTCGAGGGCGTAGCGGTAGGAGGCGGAGCGCGCCGCCGTCTCGCGCCGCACCCAGGCGATGAGGCAGCGGTTCTCGGCCACCCGCATCGCGGCGCTGCGCACGTCGCGGTCGTCGAGGGTGGTGATGAAGGGCAGGCTCTGCAGCCGCGTCAGGTCCGCCCGCACCACCCGCGACGCCGTCTCGGCGAAGGCCGGGATGAGGCGGCCATCCGCCACCAAGTCGTCGGAGAGGCGCCGGTAGCGCGAGACCACCGAGCGGAACGGCCCGGCGGTGATCGCCTCGAGATAGGCTGCCGGATCGGCGGGGCGCCAGCCCACCGGCAGCACCCGGGCACGGGTGAGGTTGTTGAGGGCGGCGTCGAAGACGCTGCGCTCCCGGGCCGGCATCAGGAAGCGCCAGGCGCGGTCGCGCAACGCCTGCTCGTCCTCCGTGAAGGGAAACAGCGAGGCCGGCTCGCCGCGCTCGTGCGCCGCGACAATGCCGGCGGCGTCGATCAGGCTGTTCCAGGCGGTGGGCGCCGGGCGGCCGAAATCGCCCTGCTGGACGCACGCCGCCACCAACGGCGCGGCGAGAAGGGCGAGCGGCAGGGCGAGGCGCGGCGTCGGACGGCGCGGCAGGGAGCGGCGCGGCATGGGGGAACGCGGGGCCTCAGCGCCGGCAGCGCCGCTCGGGCGCGGGCAGGCCGGGCTCGGCGGGATCGGGCAGCCTCTCATAGCGCACTCCCGTGAACAGCAGAATCGTGCCGCGGACCGCGTCCGCCGGATGGGAATCGGCCGAACCGCCGGCGACCGCGCCCGAATGCGCCGCGGGGCGCGGGAACAGGATGATGTCCGCCGAGGGACGCCGCTGTGGGCCGACCATGTGTGCTCTCCCGCCTCCGCCTAAGTCCCTCCGGCACGTCCCCCCGGGACCGCCGCCCATCGCGACCTCACGAGAGGGACGAAACCACGCGCATGGTTAATGGATTGTTTCCGCCGCTCCCCCGTATCACCGTGTCCGGAGGCCTGGCCGGCCCGTGGCGTAAACCATCGGTGACCGGACCGGCGCCCGATCCCCGCTGTCCCCAGGCCGGGAACCGGCTGCTCCCCGCAGCCTTAAGCGTCGCTTTACGCAAGCCCCGGCATTCTCCGGGTCGTCTTCAGTCCTGCGTACCCGATCGCCCATGGCCCGCTCCGCCGCCGACGCTCCGCCGGACCTCTCCGGCCTCCTCGACCTCGCGCGAGACCGGCGTCTCGACATGAAACCCGTCCTGCTGCGGGTGCAGACGGACCTTTTTCGCGCCGCGCCCGTGCGGGACGTCGCGACGATCCGGGCCTTCGAGTCGCTCGCCTGCGGGCTGATCCCGACGGTCGATTCCGCCACCGCCGAGATCGTCGCCCAGAAGCTGGCGCCTCTCGCCGACACGCCCCAGAGCGTGCTGACGCTGCTCGCCGCCCATGGCGGCGGCGCCCGCGACGCGGTTCTGTCCCTGAGCCCGGTCCTGTCGACGGCGCTGCTCGACGCCGCCGGCAACGGGCCGGAGCTCGACGCGGTCATCGCCCTGCGGCACGATCTCGGCCGGGCCCTCGTCGACGACCTGAGCCAGCGCGACGAGCCGGATGTCGACCTGGCGCTCGCCCGCAACGCGACCGCGCCGCTCTCCGGCGCCGCCCTGGAGCGGCTGGTGGAGCGGGCGCGCCGACGGCCGGAGCTGGCCGCTTTGCTGCTCGCCCGCAGCGACCTGCCGGCGGTCGACCTCGCGCCGCTCTACCTGCAGGCGGACCGTGAGCGCCGGGCGGCGATCCGCGACGGCGTCGCTGCCCGCGCCGCCCTGCGGCCGCAGGGGCGGGCCGGCATGCGCGCGGCCGGCGCCGCGCTCACCGCCTTCGCAGCCCGCGGCGAGCCGGAGCGGTTCGAGGCGGCGCTCGGTGAGGCCCTGGGCATGCCGGGCGTGAGCTTCCGCACCACCGAGCCGGAGCGGCGCGACCTCCTGGCGCTGGCCCTGCGCGCGGCCGACCTCGCCGAGGAGGAGGCGGTGTTCATCTTCCTGCGCCTCGATCCCTCCATCGCCCGCTCGGTCGAGGCGGTGTTCGGCCTGACCGAGCTGTTTCGCGCCATGGACGCCGCGACCGCCCGCGACCTCGTCGCCTCGATACTCGGCAGCGACGGGGCCCTGCACAGCGCCACACCCGAGCAGCACCGCCCGGCCCACGGCCCGGCCTCCCCGCGCCTGCGCCCGGCCGCCGCCCCCTCCTTGCGCCCGGCCCTGCCGGAACGGACCCGCAAGGCGCGGTAGATCTCAGGCCGAGCACGACGGTTCCCCCCGGTCGCGAAATGGTCCAGAGCATCTTCCGACGAAGCGGATGCCGGTTCGTCGAAGAAAATGCGGCAAAATCAATGGCCTAGAGCAGGATCCGATTGCAATGCGATCGGATCCTGCTCTAAGCGTGGCGCTCCGGACGCTGCGCCGCCCGCGACGGGAGGGCGCGCGACGGGACAACGAGAACCGTCTCGGGGAGAGCGTCGTGAGTGCCAGCCTGCCGGTCGCCCTGCCCGATATCGGCGACTTCAAGGACGTTCCGGTGGTCGAGATCCTGGTCAAGCCCGGGGACCGGATCGCCATCGACGACCTCCTGATCAGCATCGAATCCGACAAGGCCACCATGGAGGTCCCCTCGCCGGTGGCGGGGGTGGTGGCGGAGATCCTGGTGGCGCCGGGCACGCGGGTGTCGCAGGGCATGCCGATCCTGATGGTCGACACCTCCGGCGAGGCCGCCGCGCCCGCCGCGGCCCCGTCCGCCCCCGAGCCTAAACCGGCGCCGAGCCCGGCGCCTGCGGCGGGGGGGGGGGGCCCGGGGGGGGGGGGGGGGCCGGGCCGCGCCCCCCCCCGCGCGGGGGGGGGGGGGGGGCGGCGGGCGGGGGGGGGGGGGGGCGGGGGCGGGGGGCCCGGGGGGGGGGGGCGCGGGGGGGGGGGGCGCGGGGCCGGCGGGCGGGGGGGGGGGGGGGGGGGGGCGCGGGGGGGGGGGGGGGGGGGGGGGGGGGGGGGGGGGGGCGGGGGGGGGGGGGGGGGGGCGGGGGGGGGGGGGGGGGGGGGGGGGGGGGAGAGGAGGGG